>JADGPA010000141.1 GCA_017882685.1 Propionibacteriaceae bacterium
AGCGCCCATACCCTGCCTCCTAACCCGCTGGCGGCCCCCACTTCGGGTCAACGGCCGAATACCCTGGCGATCCTATCTGTGGCTGGCCCACCGGTGCGGGCCAGTTGCCGCCGATCCCGGACGGACCCGGGTAGGACGGCGGCGGATAGTTCACCGCACCGGGGCGCCGGAAGCGTGGCAAGCTCAGTTTGAGGCCGCGAGGGTCGTCGATGGCGACGCCGCGCAGTTGGCCTGCCCGCTCAACCAGGTAGCGGGCGCGGACGGTGCCCGCCTCGTCATAGATACCCCGAACCTGGCCGTCGCGCAGGTAGGCAAGCTCGGTGAGCAGACGCTGCAGGGTCACCGTCGCTGCAAAGACGCGCCAGCCGCGGGTGGCCGCCACCATCACCGCCCACCAGCGCAGCCGCTGCCGTGCGAATACCAGCGGATCGGTTTCGGGTAGCCAGCCGAGCTGGGCGTAATCGCCCAAGCGGGTCGACAGCACCCGTCCCTGCTTCAGGATCTGGCGCACGACGTAGCTGGCGGCGCTCAGCACCAGCGGCACAGCGACCAGCCAGTAGAGCAGCACCTGACCCTGCTCGTCGTTCAGGCTGGCCTGGGAGTTGAAGACCATGTGCAGCAGGGCTGCCGTCCCGTACCCGGCCAGCGGGGCGAGGACGCGAACCACTTTGCTGCGGGTGCGCAGGGCGATCGCCACGCCGATGCCGGTCATCATCGTGAACACCGGGTGGCCGAAGCTGGTCCAGACGCCGCGCAACTGCACGAGTTGGGCGACCACGGCGTCGGCGTCCCCCACTCCGATGTTCTGCGAGGCGTAAACGATGGCGCGGGCGTAATAGATGATGTTCTCGGTGAAGGCGAAACCTGCCGCCGACAGCCCGGCAAGCACGATCACGGAGACCTGCGAGGTGAGCCGGTAGCGGGCGATCATCGCGATCAGGAACAGCACCGTTGCCTTGGCCGCCTCCTCGACGAACGGTGCAACGAAGATCGCAGCCCGTGCGCTGGTGGCCGGGTCGCCGTTGCCGGCGACGGCCAGCTGCTGTGCAGCCCACGTGTTGACGTGGATCGAGATGAACGTCGCCACGGCGCCGCCCCAGCCGAGGGTGAGGTACCAGACCAGCAGGCGCTGGGGACGGTAGCGGTCGGCCCAGACGAAGACGAGGCTCCAGAACGCGAGCGTCGGCAGCGCCAGCCAGGCGGCCGTTCGGATCGCGGAGGCGTTGATGCCGGGGATCACGCCGCCGGAAACAGGGACGTCTGCGGTGATGAGCAGGTACTGCGAGACGAGGGCGCCGGCATAGAGCACGGTCAGGGCCACGACGGCCCACGTCCACCATGATTGCAGCAGCCGTTTGGGCAGCGGGTCGGTGGTGCTGGCCTCGGGACCGGGCAGGTCGTTGCGTCGCCGCGCGAGTTCCGCCACCTGGTCCGTCATGGCGACCAGCGTACAAGTCGCCCAACCACCGCCTCGCCCCTCCCGACTTGTCAGACGATGACGCCTCGCGGCGCGACAGCGGCGCGAGGCGGAGGAGTCTCGACGACGGGCGCGTCAGCGACCGGAGGAACAGAATCTCACACGGCTATAGGTCAGCGAGATTCTGACAAGTCGGTGGGGGGTGCCCAGATCCTTGCACTCCATCACACTGGACCGTACAGTTTGATTCGTGACCGCAGGCCTCTCCGAACGGCAGTCCGCCAAACGCGAGCAGATCGCGACGGCGGCACGGAAGCTATTCCTCGAACAGGGCTACGCCGGCACCTCGATGGACGCGGTGTCTGCCGAGGCCTCAGTGAGCAAGCAGACGCTGTACACCTACTTCCCGGCCAAGCTCGACCTGCTCAAGGCCATCCTCGAGGAGGAGATCGCGTCGATCAGCGGCGCCGAGGCCACCATCCCCGACCTGAAGTCGGTGGACGATCTGCGGAACCTGTTCCTGGGCTTCGCCACGCAGCTCTCCGGGATGCTGCTGCAGGCGGACACGATCGCGCTGATCCGACTCACGCTCGGCGAGGCGTTCCGGATGCCCGAACTCCGGGAGACACTGCGCAACGCGCTGCCCGTCCGTGCCCTGCAGCGGTTCGCTGCCCTTATCGCCCACGCGGATCAGCTGGGCCTCATCGCCGCTCCGGACCCCGACCTTGCGGCGCGCATGCTGCTGGGCCCGATCATGACCTACGTCGCCATCGACGGCTTCCTCATCACCGGTGACGTCACCCCGCCCTCGCCGGAGAAGCTGGAACGCATCGTCGACTACTTCCTCTCCATGGTGGCGGTGACCCCGTGAACCTTCGCTCGCTCCTCGCCGCCGCGACGGCCGGCACCCTGACCGTCGCCCTGGCCGGCTGCACGGCAGCTCCGTCCGCGCTGGTGGTGTCGGGCACGGTCGAGGACCGGCTCGAGACCGTCGCCGTCCCTGCGGTGACCGTGCCTGCGGTCAACCTCGATGCTGGCTTCACGACCCTCACCGGCGCCACGAACCCCGTCACCGGCCGCACCGCCAACAACACGAGTGCGGTAGGCGCCACCTACGGCTTCGGCACCTTCGTCCGGCTTGCAGCGGTCAGTGTCACCGTCGGCGACACCGTCACCGTCGGCCAGTCCCTTGGCCGGGTCGACACCAGCGCCCTCGCTGCCCAGATCGCCGCGGCGAAGGCGGACGCAGCGGTCGCCGCAGCCCAGGTGGGCCTGCTGGGCGACGCGATCGACACCACGTACGACAAGCAGGCAGACATCAAGGACGCCAAGGCGAAGGTCCTCGATGCGATCAACAAGATCCATGACGGGAAGAAGAAGCTCCTCAAGGCACGCAGCTCGGCCAGGAAGATCCGCGCCGGCCTGATGGCGAAGCTGCACGCCGCAGAGGACCTGTTCGCGAACTACCCGCCGGTGGTTCCGCCCGGCACCAACCTTCCGCCCAAGGAAAGCCTTCCCGGGATCATCGCCGGACTCAGGGCTGGGATCAAGAAGCTGGACGCCGGCGTCCGAAAGATCAACCGCCTCCTGCGTACGCTCGCCAGGGGCCTGAAGAAGGCCACGTCTGGGCTGCGCAAGCTCGATGACGCCTCGGCGAAGATCACCGATGCTCGTGGCTCGTTGCGCGACCTGAAGGAGCTGGCATCACTCCAGGCTGAAGCGCTCAAGGTGCCCGTCGACCTGGCACGGCTGCAGCTCCCCCTCGCCGAGCTCACCTCCGGCGTGAACGGCGTCGTCGTCTCCGCAGCGCGGGCCGGGTCCGTGCTCGCCCCGGGAGCGAGAGCGATCAGCATTCGCGAAACCCGGCCGAGCCTCGTGACCGCCTGGCTTGCACCCGACCAGCTCGCCCAGGTGTGCACGGGAGATGCTGCGTCCATCGTCGGCGACTGGATGACCGGCGACGGCGTCCCCGCAACGCTGACGCGTATCGGCACCCGCACCGACTATCCCGCGACCTCTGTCGCGACAGAAGAGGTCCACCTGACAAGGGCGGTCGAGGTGGAGTTCACCGCTTCAGAACAGCTCCCGGCAGGCGTGCCGGTGGAGCTCCACATCAACAGCTGCCACCCGGCAGCCGGCAATTCCGATACGGACAGGTGAGGAACATGGCAGGCGAGAAGCGCAAGCACCCCCCGATCCCGGTGATCGTGGTCGTCCTGGCGTTGCTGATCGGCGGTGGCGTCTGGTGGTGGTGGACATCCACGCATCCGACAACGGCCAGCACGCAGGAGCAGGTCAGCGGGTCGGTCGAGGCCAACGAGTACCAGGTCGCCGCTGCGCTCAGCGGACGCATCACCGACGTCAAGGTTGCCGAGGGCGACAAGGTCACCAAGGGCCAGGAACTGATCCGGCTCGACCGGTCTTCGACCAAGCTCGTCCTCGACCAGGCCAAGCAGGGCGTGACGGCCGCCAAGGCTGCGCTCACCAACGCCAAGGACGACAACGACTCCACCAAGGCGGACATCGCCGCCGCACGGGCCCGGCTCAAGCAGGCCGAGGCTGCAGTCAAGCTCGCCAAGGTGCAGCTCGGTTACACGGTCGTCACTGCCCCGCGGGACGGCACCGTCGTCTCCGTCACAACCAACACCGGCCAGAACGCCGGCCCGGGCAAGACGCTGCTGACGATGATCGATCCCACCGACCTGTTCGTCCGGGTGTTCGTCCCCGAGACGGAGATCGGCAAGGTCAAGAACGGCCAGGCGGCGACGCTCGTCACCGACTCCAGCACAACCACCTACCAGGGCACTGTGAGCTTCATAGCCAGCCAGTCGGAGTTCACGCCGAACAACGTCCAGACCAAGGACCAGCGCGTGAAGTTGGTCTACGAGGTGCGGGTGCGCGTCAGCGACAGCAGCGGCACCCTCAAGGCCGGCATGCCGGTGGACGTGACCTTCGCCTGACCATGACCACAACCGCCACGGCCGCCCCGGCCATCCGCGCCCGCGGGCTGCGGCGCAGCTTCGGCGACACCCTCGCCGTAGCCGACCTCGACCTCGAGGTGGGCGAGGGTGCCGTGTTCGGGCTGCTGGGGCCGGACGGGGCCGGCAAGTCCACCCTCATCCGGATGCTGGCCACCGTGCTGCGGCCGGACGCGGGCGAAGCGAGCGTGTTCGGCCACTCCGTGACCACAGAGGCCAACCGGGTGACCCCGCGGATCGGCTACATGTCGCAGCGCTTCTCGATGTACCCCGACCTGTCGGTGGCAGAGAACATGGACTTCTTCGCCACCATCCGCGGCGTCAGCAAGACCGATCGCCGCGCCCGGGCCGCCAGCCTGCTCGAGGGCATGGGGCTGGCCGAGTTCACCAGGCGGCAGGCCCAGCACCTCTCTGGCGGCATGAAGCAGAAGCTGATGCTGGCCACCACCCTGATGCACGAGCCCGACCTCCTGCTGCTCGACGAGCCGACCACCGGCGTCGACCCCGTCTCGCGCCGGGAGTTCTGGCGCATCCTCGCCGGGCTGCACCGGGCGGGCAAGACCGTGCTGGTTGCCACGCCGTACATGGACGAGGCCGAGCGCTGCACACACATCGCTTTCCTCGACTCCGGACGCATCAAGCAGTTCGGCACCCCGGACGAGATCAAGGCGCAGGTTCCTGGCCGGCTGGTGGAGGTGTCCGCCACGCTGCCGCGGGCGGCGCTGGCCGCCGTCAAAGCCGTGCCCGGCGTGGAGTCGGCCCATCTGCTGGGCGACGTGGTGCGCGTGCTGTGGTCGGGTTCGGCTGAACCCGAGCAGGCGCTCGGCGCGGCGCTGGCCGCCGCCGGGGTGGACGGTGCCGGTACCCGTGAGGTCGCGGCAGACATGGAGACTGTGTTCGCGTACCTCGCCGACCCTTCGACAGGCTCAGGAAACGCGGGAACGCCATGAGGCAAGCCCTGATCCGCGTCGGCGCCATCGTGCGCAAGGAGTTCCGCCACCTCGGACGCGACCCCCGGATGCTGCTGGCCGTGGTGATCACGCCCGTCATCCAGCTGCTGCTGTTCGCCTACGCCATCAGCTTCGACGTTGACCACGTGCCCACCCTCGTCATCGACTTCGACAACAGCCCGGCCAGCGAGCGTTACCTGCAGCAGTACGAGGCCTCACCGTTCTTCGACGTGGTGGCCCACGGCACGTCGCTGGCCGAAGTGGACACCGCCTTCGACGACAACACCGCGCGGGTGGCGATCATCGTCCCGTCCGGCTTCTCCCGGACGCTGGCGTCCGACGCCACCGCGCAGGTCTCCGTCCTCGTGGACGGCAGCGAGCCCAACGCAGCCAAGATCTCCCAGGCCTATTCGGTGGCGCTCAACCAGCTGTACGGCCAGCAACTCACCCGCGAATGGGCGGACGCCCAGGGCCTCGACCTGTCGAGCTTCGGACTGCTGGAGCCGCGGATCCGCACCTGGTACAACCCGGAGCGGCGCTCCTCGGACTTCCTGATCCCCGGCCTGATGGTCGTGATCCTTGCGATCGTCACCGTCCAGCAGACGGCCGTCACCCTCGTCCGCGAGCGGGACCTCGGCACGCAGGAGCAGCTCGAGGTCAGCCCCATGCGCCGCATCGAGTTGATGGTAGGAAAGCTGCTGCCCTGGACGCTGATCGCCTTCCTCGACGTCGCCTTGATCACCGGACTCGGCCGCACCCTCTTCGACGTGCCGCTGCGGGGCGACTTCTGGGCGCTCGCGGTGGGCGCTGCGCTGTTCGTGTTCGCATCGCTGGGCATGGGCCTGCTGATCTCCGCGATCGCGCCGTCCCTGGACACTGCAAACATCATGGCGATGCTGATCGCGTTCCTGCCGTCGTTCCTGCTGTCGGGGTTCGCGTTCGCACTCGACCAGATCCCGGTATTCCTGCAATGGATCAGCTATGCCTTCCCCGCCCGGTACATGGTGAGCATCTCGCGCGGAGTGTTCCTCAAGGGCGCCGGCTTCGCAGAGGTCTGGCCGGAGCTGGTCTCGCTGGCCGTCTACGCCCTGGTGATGCTCGTCATCTCCTCTGTCATGTACGGACGGAGGTCGTCGCGATGAGTCCCAAGCGCATCCGGCTGCTGATCTGGAAGGAATTCACCCAGCTGCGGCGTGACCCGCTGCTGATCCGGCTGCTGCTGCTGATGCCCATCCTTCAGCTGATCATGTTCGGCTACGTCGTGGCCGTCGACGTCCGCAACCTGTCCACGGCTGTCGTCGACCTCGACCACTCCGCCACGTCGCGGGCGCTGGAGTCGGCCTTCAGCGGCTCCGGCTACTTCACCATCACAACTCATGTTGCCAGCGAGGACGACCTGCGTCCACTGCTCGACCGAGGGACGGTGAAGATCGCGCTGGTCATTCCTGAGGGCACGCAGGATCGCCTGACCAAGGGCGAGACCGCCCCGATCGGCATCATCGTGGACGGCTCCGATTCCCAGATCTCGGCCGTCGGCAGCGGGTACGCCTCCCAGATCGTCGCCCAGTTCAACACCCAGCGGCGGGACGCGTTGGGCATCCAGGTGGCTGCGCCCAGCGTGGACGCCCGGGTGCGGGTGATGTTCAACCCGACGCTCGACCCGATCAACACGATGATCCCCGGCCTCATCGCTGCGATCATGATGATCTCGCTGATGGTGATCATGAGCCAGGCGGTGGTGAAGGAGCGCGAATCGGGAACGCTGGAACAGATGTTCGTCACCCCGATCAAGGCCACCGAATACCTGATCGGAAAGCTCACCCCTTACGCGTCCCTCGCCACGGCCCAAATGCTGCTGGTCGCCGCCGGCGGGCTGTTCTGGTTCAACGTGCCGTTCAACGGCAGCATCTGGGTGGTGCTCGTCGGGCTGTTCCTGTTCATGTTCACCTGCCTCGGCCTCGGGCTGCTGATCTCGCTTGTGTCGCGCACCCGGCACCAGGCGCAACAGGCCGTGATGTTCATCATGATCCCGACGATGGTGCTCTCCGGCTTCATCTTCCCGATCCAGTCGATGCCCGCGATCATCCAGCCGCTGACCAACCTGATCCCGCTCACGTTCGCCCTGCAGGTGCTGCGCGGCGCCTTCGTGAAGGGCAGCGACTTCGCGGCCCTCGGCCCGCAGATGCTGGCCCTTGTCGGGTTCGCCGTGGTCATCTTCGGTGCAGCCATCGTCGCCACTCGCCGCCGGATCTCGGAGTAGGAGGGGAAATGAGCGACACACCCGCAATCTCCGTCCGCGGCCTCACCAAGGCCTTCGGCGACTTCACAGCCGTCGACGGCATCAACTTCGACGTGCCACGCGGCGAGGTCTTCGGTTTCCTCGGCCCCAACGGGTCGGGCAAGACCACAACCATCCGTATGCTCACCGGCACCCTGCGGCCGAAGTCGGGCAGCGCGGATGTCCTGGGCGAGGACGTGGTGCGCCACCCCGACAAGGTGCAACGACGAATCGGCTACATGTCCCAGAAGTTCTCCCTGTTCGAGGACATGACCGTCGACGAGAACCTGCGGTTCTACGCAGGGGTGTACGACCTGCCGCCGGAGAAGTTCGCCTCCCAGCGCGAGTACGTGCTGAACATGGCCGACCTGGTGGGACGCGAGAATGAGCTCACCCGCAACCTCTCGGTCGGCTGGCGGCAGCGGCTCGCACTGGGCGCTGCCACCATCCACGAGCCGGAGCTGCTGTTCCTCGACGAGCCCACCTCCGGTGTCGACCCGGTGGCGCGCCGCCAGTTCTGGGACCTGCTCTACGACCTGGCCAGCCGCGGTGTGACGCTGTTCGTCACCACGCACTACATGGACGAGGCCGCGCACTGCAATCGGCTGGCGTTCATCTACCGCGGGCGGATCATCGCAGAGGGCAGCCCTGGGGAGATCCGCGCCGATCACATGGAACAGCGCATCTTCGACATCACCACCTCCCGTGTCGACCCGGCACTGCAGTGGCTGGAGACCGCGCCGGGTGTCGACGAGGCCTACCTCTCGGGGGCGTCCCTGCACGCGGTGGTACCGGCCGATTCGCCCTTCAGCAACGCCCGACTGCGCGACCGGCTCGCCGCGGCCGGCTTCGCCGACGCCGAGGTCGAAGAGGTGGATCCCACGATCGAGGACGTGTTCGTGAACCTGGTTTCGCGCCAACGCTGACGCTTCGACCCCGCGACGCACACGCTGGCCATAGCATTCGGCCATGAAGCGGGTGCTCCTGGTCGCCGTCCTCCTGCCACTGCTGGTCGGCTGCACGCTCCCCCACCCGCGGTCGCCGGATGATCCACCGACCAGCCCGGCAGCCAGTCAGCTCGTCATCGACCTCGGCGGCGGCGTGTCACTCGCCGTCCTCGGTACGGACTCGTCCTGGGCACCGACCGCCGAACACAACTGCGCCGATGCGGTGCACCGGCTCACGACCCCGACCGGTGACTACCAGGTAGCCCTGCTCCGCGCCGACTGCACAG
>JADGPA010000142.1 GCA_017882685.1 Propionibacteriaceae bacterium
CACACCACCAGCGCCAGCAGGTGCTCATCGCAGTCCGTCGCCTCCCGGGCCCAGGTCATCTCCTGCGGACCCGGCGTGTAGAAAATGTGCAGCTCCCGCGCCGACAGCAACCGCTTGAACCGCGGGTAGGCCGTCCGCTCGATCGAGGTCACCCTCGCCACCTCGTCCCAGGGCCGCCGGAATCACCCGATACGGGCCGAGAAGGTACCAGCCGACACACAGAGCCGAGCACCGGATCGCAGTCGGCAGCGGCAGCCCCACCCAAGATCAACCCATGGCACCTTTTGCGCTTGCCTTGGCCGACCCCCAGCTACGTGTTCCCCGACGCCGGCCTCGCAGTCGGCCTGCTTACCACGCCTGCCACCGTCGGTGAGCTGTGGAAGGTGGGCTACCTCTGCCTGCGGGGCGTGCGCCGGTCTTGATGCCCGAGAGTCGAACCATGAGGACCGGCAGCATCGCCCGCGCAGACCGGACCGATGTGCGCACGTTCCGCGCGCACATCGGCAGAGTCGCGCTTGGCGACCGAGTGCGATGGCAGCGTGCGTCCCTTGGTCGTCGCCCTGGCGGAGTAGCTTCACTTGGCGGCACGCTCGCTCGCCGGCTCGGCCATGACGGCCTGCGATGGGGGCGCAGAAACAGGTCCTCACGGCCATGAGGATTGTCTCTGGGCGATGCCGCGGCAGACCTCGGGTGCGTGCAGGCCGGCTCGGTCGACGGCAATCCGGATGTAGGCGACCGCTGCGTAGGCGCCGTAGCGCCAGAAGTCGTCGCTCTGCCACCAGCCGACCTCGTCCAGCAGGTCGACGTCGACCCCGCCGTGCTGCGCTGCCGCCGCCACGACGGCGAACTGCAGCTTGCGCCGGTCTCGGCCAGTGAAGCTGCACTCGGGCAGGAACCGTTGCAGCATTCCGGCCAGCTCGACCGGATGAGCCCCGTCGACCCCGGGTTCATCAACATGGGTGCTCCTTCTCGGTTTGATGTCGGCTCACCGGCTGGTGAGGACGATAGTCAACGAGACTCGGAGCACGGTCGGGGGTTCACCCCCTTCCGGTTCCCTTCGCACCGTCCGACGGCCAGCGGTGAGCGCGGCAGCCCACAAGCTCGTCCGGCGGGGTTTGAGATGATCAGTTTCCAGCCTATTCATGGTCGGCTGTGTGGCTGGGTACCGCTTCGACGCAGGTGAACCGTCTCACGGTGTATCCGCGGAGCCTGAGCAGGGGCATGGGCCCTGGTGTCACTCCTCGGGCTTGGTGACGTGGATCGTCCCTTTCGGGTGTTGCTGCGGCCCGTACAGCGAGTAGAGCTCCAGCGGGTCCTTGTGACTCAGGTTGACGATGTTGTGCCAGGTCCCCGATGGGATCATGATTGCGTCTCCGGCCTTGGCCACCGCGAGCAGATGGATCGAGCCTTTGCGGCTGCCGACGTAGACCTTGGCCTTCCCGCTCTCGATCCGCAGGAACTGGTCGACCGCTGGATGCATCTCCAGGCCGACGTCGCCGCCGACCGGGATGTCCATCAGGGTCAGCTGCAGGGTCGAGCTCGTCCAGGCGGCGGTGCGGAAGTTGGTGTTAGCCGCTGTCGCCTGGTCGATGTTGAACACGAACGGCACTGCGCCGGGGTCGGCGCTGAACATTTTGATCCGGGTGGGGGCCGCGACGTGGGGGGTCGGCTTGGGGTCGCCGCTGTGCGGGTCGTCCGCCTGGGTGCGTTGCACCGTGCCCCGCGGGTGCTGTTGCGGCCCGTAGAGCGAATACATCTTCAGTGGCTTCGGGCCGATGTTGACCAGGTTGTGCCAGGTGCCGGCTGGAATCATGACCACGTCGTCGGGCCCGGCGATCTTGACGTAGGACAACCGATGCTTCGTGCCCATCATCACCTTGGCTGTGCCGGCCTCGATCCGGAAGAACTGGTTGACGGCCGGGTGCACCTCTAGGCCGACGTCGCCGCCGACCGGGATGCTCATCAGGGTGAGCTGCAGCTTGTCTGCCGTCCAGGCGGCGGTGCGGAAGTTGGTGTTCTTCAGCGCCGCCTTCTCGACGTCGAAGACGTAGGGCACCTCACCGGGGTCGACGACCTTGGCCGTCGACGCGACCCCGGCTGGAGCGCTGTCTTGGGCTGCTGACGCTGTGGTGGTGCCAGCCGCAAGGGCCATAGCGGCCGCAACAGCCAATACGAATGGTGTTCTGGATCTCATGGTGCGAATCTCCCCTCAGTGGTGACACCCGACGCCCAATGGGCACGATGCCGTCACATAAGAATATCGAGGCTAACTAGGTATGAACCCGACAAACGATAAGAATCAGTAGACTTGGTGTAAACGGAGAAGGGCGTGATCTACGTCAGTGCGGACGACGCCGGCAGACAGCGCAGCAAAGGGCGATCACGCCGTGCGACCGGCAAGACCGCCCCTCGCCCACGCCATCGAGGAGACGACCGCGACGTCGTCACCCTGATCAGAACGCTGATCAGCGGCGTGCCGGTGCCGTCGAGGCTCGAGATCGTGCTGGGGTGTCATGCTCGATGGCCCGGACGAGCGTTACTCCCCATCGGCTGGGGTTGTCAGGGGCCAGCAACGGGTATCGCGCCTGGGCGGTAACAGCGGAGAGGATCGCCATGACTCGGACTCGGCAGGTCCTGTTCATCCAGGGTGGCGGGGCGGGCGCGCACGATGAATGGGACGACAAGCTGGTCGACAGCCTGCGACAGGAACTCGGGGACGGTCACGAGGTCCGCTACCCGCGGATGCCCCGCGAGGACGACCCTAGCTACTCCCGGTGGAGCGCGGCCGCGGCGAGATGGCGGTCTTGGACGACGACGCGATCGTGGCCGGCCACTCGGTGGGCGGGACGATCCTCATCCGTGCGTTGGGCGAGCAGCCGCCGGAGCGCGAGCTTGCGGCGATCGTGCTGATCGCCGCCCCCTTCGTCGGTGCGGACGGCTGGCCCGGCGACGAGTTCGAACTGCCGAGAGACCTCGGTGCCCGACTGCCGCACGGCGTGCCGGTGCATGTGTGCGCACCGGCATCCGGGACCGCCGGGTCGAACCCGGCGGGGCGGTCGACGAGTTGATCGCCGACGGCGCCCACTTCCTCAACATGACGAAGAAAGACCTGGTCGCCGCCGCTGTGGGGATGTACTTGGAAGCCCGCCGCGAGGAGATCCGCGTGGCGATGCTGGAGAAACTCCGCAAGCTCGACGGCTCCGTCGCTGCCAGCGTGTCACTACTGACCGGCCTGTCCCCACAGCAGATCGAGGACCTCGGCGGGATCGGCGAGGGCGACTGAACGATGGGCACCACCCGCCCCACGCTGCGCGCCCTACGTGACGATCTGCAGCTACCCCTTCCCCCCGCCCGCCAACCACTTGACATGATCCACCCCCCTGCTGGCCAAGGCCCGGGAACAGTTCGCCGACACCGGCGCCGCAACGAACGCATCCGCGCCATCGACGACCACGTCCTGTTCAAGGTCAAGGTCCAGCGGTGGCGCGGCGCTGTATGGACCAACAACGAGGTGTCCTGGCTGATCGCCGCCGGGCAACGCGAAGACGGCTCGACAGACGACTTCTACGCAGCCCTCGAAGCGGGTGCGCGGGCCGCCCGCGCCCGCTACAACGCCCAACACGCGAAGCCACTGCCCGGCCAGACCTACGTCGACTACCTCCTGCCGGTGGACGAGGACTTCAAACGCCATCAACTCGAAGCCGCAACCAGAACAGTGGACCGGCTGATCGCGACCATCAGGGATCTCACCCGCGGCTCGCTGTGCGCGCTGGTCCTGCAGGAGGCGAACTACCCAGCGGTTCACTACGTGCCGCTCTCGGACGTCGACCCGGAGGTACTGCGCCCTTCGCGGACCAGCACCTACTGCCCCTACAAGGGCGACGCGTCGTACTACAGCATCGCCACCCCGGAGTCCGGGGAGATCACGGACGCGATCTGGACCTACGAGAAGCCCTACGACGCGGTCGCCGACATCGCCTCCCACGTCGCCTTCTACCCCGACCGCGTCGAGATCGTGGTCCTCGAGCGCGGCAACGGCACCAGCGCATGATCACGCGGCGGCGCGGGCGCCGCGCGAGGAGACCGGCCCAGTGGTCACCCCGGACGGCTCTCGGCCACCAGCAGGTACGCCGATCTCTGACGGGCCCGCGGGGTGTTCCGGGACCAGCTGTATCGGTGCCGGACAGCGATGACGGAGGTCGACGTCACCTGGTAGAAGAAGTCTCGAGTGATCCGGACGGTGCGACGGGGGCCAGTCACGAAGCGCGCTGGGTGCGGTCCCGCTCGCTCAGGAACGCCTCGAAGTCGGCGCGCAGGCGGGCGATGTACTCAGCCGGCAAGGTGTCCAGGTCCCACCTACGTCCGCCAGCCTCAACCCGACCTCGACCAGGCGATCGACCTGGCCGACCGCGCCCTGGACACCCTCACCGGCCACGTCACCCGCCTCGCGGACTACCTCGCCCCCTGCCGCCGCAACCCCG
>JADGPA010000020.1 GCA_017882685.1 Propionibacteriaceae bacterium
AATCGAGCGTCGGCGTGCCGGTCAGAGTGGAAGTACGACACCCTGCCGCACAGCACCGGCACCGCCGCCCGGACGGCGGTGCCAAGAAGCTGGCACAGGTGCCGTTTTCGCTGGCACGGGACAACCGCTGGTTATACGAGTTGGCCCGTTCGTGCAGATCGTGCATCAGATGCAAGTCCAACCAGCTGCCGGAGCGCGGAGGTCTCGGCCACGTGCACGTGCCCATCCCGGGTGCTTTCGTCACGTGACGGGATGGACCGGTGTGGTCAACCGGGCCGGCGATTCGAGGGCGAGAGGGTCGCGGTTCGCCCAGAGGACCGGGGTGCGCCCCGATCGATACGTCGGGGGTCAGGTCTTTGGGTACCACTGCTCGAGCGCGTCGCGTTCTGCCCGGAACGCGACTTCGGGGCCGTAGCCGTGTTCCGCGCAGTAGCGGGCCAAACGTGATTTCGCTCGTTCGTGCTCGACGTCGTATTGGCCGGGGCGGATGCGCCGAAGATGCGCCCAGCTGGCGACCACCCCACCCCGGCAAGCAAGAGCATTCTTTTGCTCGTTCAAGGCATCCAAGATGATGGCCTGGTTGTTCAGCGACGTGGCGAGGGTGGGGGTGTAGCGGGCGGGTTCGGCCGTGGCCAGCCCGCGGTACAGGGCGAGGGCTTCCTCGTTGGCGGCCAGCGCCCGGCGGTGCTCGCCGAGGCCGCGCAGGCTGACGCCGAGGTTGTTCAGCGAGTCGGCGAGGTCGGAGGTGTAGCGGGCGGGTTCGGCGGCGGCCAGCTCGCGGCGCAGGGCGACGGCTTCCTCGCTGGTGGTCAGCGCTCGGCGGTGCTCGCCGAGGTCGGTCAGGCCGGCGCCGAGGTTGTTCAGCGAGGTGGCGAGGTCGGGGGTGTAGCGGGCGGGTTCGGCCGCGGCCAGCTCGCGGCGCAGGGCGACGGCTACCTCGTTGGCGGCCAGCGCCCGGCGGTGCTCGCCGAGGTCGGTCAGGCCGACGCCGAGGCTGTTCAGCGACATAGCGAGGTCCGGGGTGTAGCGGGCGGGTTCAGCGGCGGCCAGCTCGCGGAACAGGGCGACGGCCTCCTCTTTGGCGGCCAGCGCCCGGCGGTGCTCGCCGATGGCGCTTAGGCCGACGCCGAGGCTGTTCAGCGACATAGCGAGGTCCGGGGTGTAGCGGGCGGGTTCGGCCTTGGCCAGCTCGCGGCGCAGGGTGACGGCCTCCTCGCTGGTGGTCAGCGCCCGGCGGTGCTCGCCGATATCGCTCAGGCTCACGCCGAGGCTGCTCAGCGAGTCGGCGAGCACCGCACGATTCAGGGCACTGCCGTCCGATGCGACCTCCTGCCGCGCGTGGTGGACGGCACGCGTCCACAGTGCGACCCGCACCGCTGCCCAACCGACATCGCCGATGACGAGGAGAAGATGATCGACCGCCTGGGACGACAAATTCGGGTTCGCGGCCAGGGCGGGCAGCACCAGCGCTTGCAGCGGCCCAACACCAGTCCCGAGGCGGACCAGGGTTTCGATGACCGTCGTGACCAGCACCGGCCGTGACTGCAGCAGCCGCTCGATCAACGGGGTGACCCTAGGGAACAGCGTCGAGACCCGGATCAACTGGGTGAGAACCGTGCTCGAGCGCTCAGCGGCCGCGGCCATGTCCAGCGCCTGGGAAAGTTCCTCATCGGCGGTGTTGGCTAGGCGGCTGAGGATGGCACCGACGATGAAGTCCGATGACGGTTCCACCAGCCCCGGGGTGGCTCCGGGGTACAGGTGGTGGGCCCAGGACACCAGGTTGCGCAGGGTCGGTTTGTCCAGGCCATTGAGGCGGGGTAGGCGACGCAGCACCGCTGCGGCGTCTTTCTCGCTCGCCGGGCGGAGCAGCACCAGCCCGGACACCGCTTGCTGCTGAGCCTCCGCGGTCACGGTGGTGGGGATCCCCCACCGCGTATCGCGCGCGATCTGGGTCCACCGGCGCTGCTCTGCGTCGACGATCTGATCGGCGACCGCGCCGATCCCTGCGCTCCGGACTGCGCTGAGCTGCGCCGGTGACGTGGCGCGGGAGGCCAAAAGGGCACGGGCCTGGGTGATCACCATGGGTTCCCCGTCGCTGCCGACGAGATGCTGGTCGGTGTCGGACACCGGCGGCGGACTTATGCCCTGGGCCGCGGCGTAGGCGCGGGCGGCGCGCACGAACCATCGGCGTCGATCGCCCGCGCCTCCGACCGGCGGCAGGATGGTGGCAGCCCAGTTCGCCTGCTGTCCAGCGGTGAGCTCCCGGTGCACCGCCCGCTGCAGGGAATCCCGATCCCGTGCGACGAGTAGGACCTTGATCATGCCGAGGTGGTCCCGTTGGGTGACTTGCTGGACCAGCGACGCGACCTTTGCGGCGGGTTCGGTGTCGGCGTCGTCGATCACCAGCAGCGTTCGCTGCCGGCACGCCAGAACAGCTGCGATGAGGTCCTCGCCGGACCCGGTGACCCAGCGGCCCGCGGCCCACGTCTCAGGTAACGCGCGGGCAACCTCGACGGTCAATCGGCTCTTGCCGACCCCGGACCCGCCCTCCAGCACTCGCACCGGGGATGTCGGTTCATCCGTGCACCAGCGTGTCAGTTCCTTGACCGTGGACCGGCGCGCCTCCAGCGGCGCCACGGCCTGCTCGGGTGAGAGCAGGGTTGCCGTGCTGTGCTGACCCGATCCGAGGGGCTTCGGATTCAACGACGCCAGCAGCCCATCGCGTGCGCTCCGTAGGGCTGC
>JADGPA010000143.1 GCA_017882685.1 Propionibacteriaceae bacterium
CTCGACATCGAAGAGGTCGGCAAGACCACCCGGCACGGCACGTTCTTCCAGATGAACGGCAACTTCTCCTTCGGCGACTACTTCAAGGAAGGCGCCATCGACTACGCCTGGGAGCTGGTCACCGGTAGCCAGGCCGACGGCAATTACGGCTTCGACCCCGACAAGGTCTGGGTGACGGTCTACCTCGACGATGACGAGGCGTTCGGGCTGTGGCGCAAGGTGGGCATCCCGACCGAACGCATCCAGCGCCGCGGGCTGAAGGACAACTACTGGCACATGGGCGTCCCCGGTCCGGGCGGCCCCTGCAGCGAGATCTACATCGACCGCGGCCACGAGCACGGCCCCGATGGCGGCCCGATCGTCGACGAGGACCGTTTCCTTGAGATCTGGAACCTGGTGTTCCAGACTGAGGAGCTCTCCGCCGTGCGTGCGAAGGACGACTTCGACGTGTCCGGACCGCTGCCGGCCAAGAACATCGACACCGGCATGGGGCTGGAGCGCACTGCGTACCTGCTGCAGGGCGTCGCCAACATGTACGAGATCGACGAGATCTTCCCTGTGATCGGCCGTGCGGCCGAGGTGGCGGGCACCCGCTACGGCGCCGACAGCCAGGCCGACATCCGGTTGCGCGTTGTCGGCGACCACGTGCGCTCTGCGCTGATGCTGATGACCGACGGCGTCACCCCCGGCAACGAGGGGCGCGGGTACGTGCTGCGCCGGCTGCTGCGGCGCAGCATCCGGTCCATGCGGTTGCTGGGCGTGCACGACCCGGTGCTGCCGGAGTTGCTGCCTGTGAGCAAGGGCCTGATGGCGGCGTCCTATCCCGACGTCGTCAGCCAGTGGTCCCGGGTCTCGCAGGTGGCCTACGCCGAAGAGGAGTCGTTCCGGCGCACCCTTGTCGCCGGCACGCAGATCTTCGACCTGGCGGCCGGGCAGGCGCGCGCAGAGCACCGCACCGACATCACCGGTGACCGGGCGTTCGCGCTCCACGACACCTACGGGTTCCCGATCGACCTGACCCTGGAGATGGCGGCCGAACAAGGCTTGGCTGTCGACCAGGCCGGGTTCCGCAAGCTCATGCAGGAGCAGAAGGACCGGGCGAAAGCCGACGCGAAGGCCAAGAAGGGCGCGACGGTGGCCACCGAGGCCTACCGGACTCTGCGCGCGGACGGCGAGGTGCCGTTCCTCGGCTTCACCGACCTGACCTCACCGGCGTTGGTGCGCGGCATCATCGCCGACGGCCAGCTGGTCGACCGGGCACGCCCCGGCGACGTTGTGGAGGTCGTGCTCGACCAGACCCCGTTCTACGCGGAAGCGGGCGGTCAGGACGCCGACTCCGGCCTGATCACCGGCGACGGGCTCAGCCTCGAAGTGCTGGACGTGCAGCGTCCGGTGCAGGGCCTCGTGGTCCACAGGGTGCGGGTCGCGGACGGCGAACTCGCCACCGGTGCAGCGGTGACGGCAGCGGTGGACGAACTCGCGCGGGCAGGCGCGTGCCAGGCGCACACCGCCACCCACATCGTGAACGCCACCCTGCGGGAATTGCTGGGTGACTCGACGCACCAGGCCGGGTCGTTCAACAGGCCGGGCTACCTGCGCTTCGACTTCAACGCCGCCGGCGCGCTCAGCGTGGGTATGAGGGAGGAGCTCGAAGGAGTCGCCAACGAGGCCATCCGTGCTGACCACCAGGTGACGGCTGTCGAGATGCCGCTGGCAGAGGCCAGGGCGCTCGGGGCGCAGGCGATGTTCGGCGAGAAGTACGGCGACATCGTCCGCATGGTCGAGCTGGCCGGACCGTGGTCGCGCGAACTGTGTGGAGGCACCCATGTCGAGCGCACCTCCCAGATCGGGCTGCTCAGCCTGCTGGGGGAGTCCTCTGTGGGCTCCGGCCTGCGCCGGGTGGAGGCGTTCGTCTCCGCGGATGCCTTCGCACACCTGGCGCGTGAGCGTGCCCTCGTTGCCGGCCTCGCCGACCTGCTGAAGGTTCAGCCTGACCAGCTGAACGACCGGGTCTCCCGGTTGATCGCCCAGGTCAAGGCAGCCGAGAAGGAGATCGCTGCCCTGCGCAGCCGCGAACTGCTGGCCGACGTGCCGGCGCTGGTTGCTGGGGCGATGCCTGTGGGCGGGTACGAGCTGGTCAGCACGCACCTGCCGGACGTGACCGGCGAGGACCTGCGCTCGCTGGCCATCGAGGTGCGCAACGCGTTCGGCTCGCGGCCCGGCGTCGTTGCTCTCGTCGGCGGCTCGGACCCTTCGACAGGTTCAGGACAGGGCAAGGCCGTGCTGATCGTTGCCACGACCGATGCTGCCCGCACCCTCGGCGCGAAGGCCGGTGCCCTTGTCGGTGTCGGGGCCCTCGCGCTCGGCGGACGCGGGGGCGGTCGTGATGACCTGGCCCAGGGCGGAGGCAGCGACGCTGCAGCAGCTCCGGCCGCGCTCACCGCGATCAGCGCTGCGCTGGCCGGCTGAGCGTGCGCATCGGCGTCCGGCTGGCACTCGACTGGGGCAAGGCCCGGATCGGGGTCGCGGCCAGCGACCCCGGCGGCATCCTCGCCCACCCTGTCGAGACCGTGCCGGCAGGGCCGATTGCGCTACGCCGCATCGCGGCGCTGGTGGCCGAGTACGAGCCCCTCGAACTGGTGCTCGGGCTGCCGCGGAACCTTGCGGGACGGGAGGGACCGGCAGCTGTCGCGATGCGGGAGGTGGCCGCCACGCTGGCCGCTTCCCTGCCCGGCGTGCCGATCAGGCTCGTCGATGAAAGACTGACGACCGTTTCCGCGTCCAGGCAGCTGGCCAGTGCGGGACGCAACACGCGTCGGCAGCGTTCGGTCATCGACCAGGCGGCCGCCGTGGCACTCTTGGAACAGACATTGCAGCACGAACGCACGACCGGCAAGCCGCCGGGGGAGCTGCTCTCCACCGAAGGCGACCAAGGAAGGACTCCAGCGGATGAGTAACCGATCCCCAGGAGAGATCAGGGACCCGGAAACCGGAAAGTTCGACTACAAGGAGATCTGGTACAAGGTGCGGGCGGCGTTCGCCGTCGTGCTCTCGCTGGTCATCCTCGGTGGCGGCGGGTGGTTCGTCTACAGCAAGGGCCACGATGCCTGGATGGAGTTCCGTACTGCGGAGGACTACATCGGCAACGGTGTGGACCCGGTGCAGGTGACCGTGCCCAAGGGCGCAACCCTCAGGCAGATCTCCGACCTCCTCTTCGCTGCGAACGTTGTGAAGACCGCCAAGGCCTTCGACCGGGAGGCCGAGGCCAACGCGGACTCCAAGAAGATCCAGGTCGGCAAGTACAACCTGAGGACGCAGTTGCCGGCCAAGACGGCCCTGGCCATGCTGCTCGACCCCAAGAACATCGTGCGCAACCGCGTCACCCTGAAGGACGGGGTGCGCCTGTCGCAGCAGGTGACGGCGTTGTCGAAGGCCACCGGGATCAAGGAGTCGGACTTCAACGCCAAGCTGAAGGACTGGAAGAAGCTCGGCCTGCCGACCTGGGCGAAGAACGGTGCGGAAGGCTTCATCTTCCCCGACACCTATGAGCTGCCCGACAAGCCGACCGCTGCGAACGTGCTCAAGCTCGCAACCGACCAGTTCAGCCTCGTCGCCACCGACCTGAACATCGAGGACGGCGCGAAGGCGCTGGGCTACTCGCCGTACCAGGTCCTGGTGATGGCGAGCATCATCGAGAAGGAAGCCGGCGTCAACGACGAGGACCGGGCCAAGATCGCCCGCGTCTTCTACAACCGCCTCCAGCAGGGCGTCCTCTTGCAGTCGGACGCCACCGTCGCCTATGCCAACAACATCACCGGGCGCGTTGCCACTACCAACGCGGAACGGCAACTCAAGTCGCCCTACAACACCTACTACGTGAAAGGACTGCCGATCGGCCCGATCGCGTCACCGTCGAAGAAGTCGATCGACGCTGCGCTGCACCCCGCCGACGGCGACTGGCTGTACTTCGCCGTAGTCAACCTCGACACCGGGGAGACCGAGTTCAACGCGGACAAGGCCGGGCACGACGCCAGCGTGGCCAAGTGGCAGGCCTGGTGCAACCAGAGCGACGCGAACAAGAAGAAGTGCTTCGGTTGAGGTCGTGACAGACTGGCGCCCATGCTTCGCTACCTGACCGCAGGGGAGTCCCACGGCCAGGCCCTTGTGGCCACCATCGAGGGCATCCCCGCGCACGTGCGGATCACCTCCGCCGACGTCGCCGATGCCCTCGCGCGGCGCCGGCTGGGCACGGGACGTGGCGCGCGGATGAAGTTCGAGGCAGACCAGGTGACCCTGCTGGCCGGCGTCCGCCACGGCGAAGCGCTGGGCTCTCCGATCGCGATCATGATCGGCAACTCCGAATGGCCCAAGTGGGAGACGGTCATGTCGGCCGACCCGGTGGACGCAGACGTGCTGGCCGACCTGGCCCGCAACGCGGCCCTCACCCGGCCGCGTCCCGGGCACGCCGACCTGGCCGGCATGCAGAAGTACGACTGGGACGAGGCACGACCCATACTCGAACGCGCGTCTGCACGCGAGACCGCAGCCCGCGTCGCCCTCGGAAGGGTGGCCGCGAACTTCCTGGAGCAGGCCTTCGGTATCCGGATCCTCAGCCACGTTGTCCGGATCGGCGCAGCCGCCAGCGACCAGGCGGTCCTGCCCACCCCCGCCGACCTGGCCGGCATCGACGAACACCCCGTGCGCTGCTTCGACACCGCAGCCGGTGAGGCCATGCTGGCAGAGGTCGCGGCTGCCAAGACCGAAGGCGACACCCTCGGCGGCGTGGTCGAGGTGCTGGCTTACGGGCTCCCCCCGGGCCTGGGCTCCCACACGCAGTGGGACCGCCGCCTTGACGCGCGGCTCGCGCAGGCGCTCATGGGGATCCAGGCGATCAAGGGTGTCGAGGTCGGCGACGGCTTCGACCTTGCCGCCACCCGCGGCAGCCTCGCCCACGACGAGATGGCGCCGGCAGCCGGTGGTGTCGAGCGACTGTCGAACCGTTCGGGTGGCACCGAGGGCGGTATGAGCAACGGCGAACTCCTCCGCGTCCGGGCTGCGATGAAGCCCATCGCCACCGTGCCGCGGGCGCTGCGCACCGTTGACCTCACCACAGGCGAGGCCGCCCAGGCACACCACCAGCGCTCCGACGTTTGTGCTGTCCCTGCAGCAGGGGTCGTGGCAGAGGCGATGGTCGCCCTCGTTCTCGCCGAACTGGCGCTGGAGAAGTTCGGTGGTGACTCGCTGGCAGAAACCCGCCGCAACCACGCCGGCTACCTGGCCCGCCTGGCTGAGCGGAACCTGGGTTGAGCCGTCCGGCGCTCGTCCTCGTCGGCATCCCCGGATCAGGCAAGTCGGAGGTCGGCCGGTTCGTTGCAGAGGCCCTCGACGTCCCGTTCGTAGAGGTCGACGACCTCGTCGAGACCGAACTGGACGCCCCGGCGACGGAGTACTTCGCCACGTCCGGTGAGGAGGCCTACCGGAAGGCGGAGGAGCAGGTCGCGCTGGCGGCACTCCACCTTGACGGAGTGGTGGCCCTCAGCAGTGGCGCAGTGACCTCGGCCGCCGTGCGGGAAGCCCTCGGCGGCCTTCGCGTGGTGTGGCTTCGGACGGCTGTGACGGCGGCGACCCGACGCCTGAGCATGAACAGCCTTGGGATGGCGGGACTGGTCGCCATCCGAAACAGCATGGACGCGATGCTCGCCGAACGGGCACGCTGGTACGAGGCGGTGTCGACCGGAGTCGTCGACACCGACCGGCTGACCGCCGAGCAGGTGGCCGCAGCCGTCATGGGGGAGCAAGGAGCGCAATGACCTGGGAGCCGATCGACGTTGCTGCCGAGCAGCCCTACCAGGTGCTGATCGGTTCTGGCGTCTCGTCGCTGCTGCCGCAATTCCTGGACGGGGTGGAGCGCGTCGCGATCATCCACCCGCCCAGCCTCGCCTCTGCGTTGCCTGCCATCACCTCGGGCCTCGACCAGCAGGTGACGGCAATCCGCGTGCCGGAGGCGGAGGCGGGCAAGACCGCTGCAGTGCTCGAAGGCTGTTGGGAGGCCCTCGCTGGCGCCGGCTTCACCCGTTCTGACGCCGTGCTCGGCCTGGGCGGGGGAACCACCACCGACCTGGCCGGCTTCGTTGCTGCCACCTGGCTGCGGGGCGTGAAGTACATCGCGCTGCCCACGTCGCTGCTGGCCATGGTCGACGCCGCCGTCGGCGGCAAGACAGGCATCAACCTGAGCGCGGGCAAGAACCTCGTCGGCGCGTTCCACGAGCCCTTCACCGTGCTCGGCGACCTCGATTTCCTTGAGACCCTGCCGCCCAGCGAGCTGCGTTCGGGCCTTGCAGAGGTGCTGAAGTGCGGTTTCATTGCCGACCCGGCCATCCTCGATGAGTTCGAGGCCGATCCCGATGGCGCGCTCGAGCCCGGCAACCCGGTGCAGGCAAAGCTGATCCGGCGGGCGGTCGCAGTGAAGGCAGCCGTGGTCTCCGCCGACCTGCGCGAGCGCACGTCCAGCGGTGCCGACATCGGCCGCGAAGCACTGAACTACGGCCACACCCTCGCCCACGCGATCGAGCGCCGCGAGCACTTCCAGTGGCGTCACGGCGAAGCCGTCGCCGTCGGCATGGTGTTCGCTGCGGAAGTCGCACACCGCCTGGGCCTGCTCGACACCGACCTGGTCGCCCGCCACCGCAGCGTCCTTGAGCGCGTCGGGCTGCCGACCAGCTACCGCTCGGGCGCCTGGCTGGAACTGCGCAAGGCGATGAGCCTCGACAAGAAGAGTCGTGGCTCGGCCCTTCGGTTCGTCCTGCTCGAAGGGCTCGCCCGGCCGGTCATCCAGGAGAACCCGGCAGAGGGCGTGCTCGCTGACGCCTTCCTCGGCCTGAACGAGCGCTGAATGTACGTCCCCGCCCACTTCGCGATGACACCCGAGCAGGTCCACACTGTGCTGGAGTCCGGCTCGGCCGGCGACCTGGTGACTGTCGGCCCCGATGGCCCGGTGGCCACCTACCTGCCGATGCTGTTCGATCCGCACGGCGGGGAACGGGGCTCGCTGATCGGCCACGTCTCCCTCGTCAACGACCAGTGGCGGACGCCCGGCGAGGCGCTGTTCATCCTGCACGGACCCGATGACTACATCGAGGCGGAGTGGCTGAACACCCCCGGATCAGCGAACGTGCCCACCTGGAACTACGTCACCGTCCACGTGTATGGGCGACTGGTCGTGCATGACGACCCCGACTGGATGCTCGCAGCCGTCCGCCGGCTCAGCGCGGCACACGGCAATGATTCGGTCGGCGCGATGGCGGCAGAAGAGGTCGGACGGCTGTTGCGCGCCATCGTCGGTGTCGAGCTTGAGATCACCCGGGTGGAGGGCAAGGCGAAGATGAGCCAGAACAAGACCCCGGCTGCGGTTGGCCAGGTGATCGACGGATTGCGTGCCAGCGGGGGAGAAGCGACGGCCGAGTGGATGGCCGACCACTCCCTGCCAAGGGCGCAGGCCAAGGCGGACCTGCTCGCGGGAATCCGCGACGCCCGCACCCGCTGAAGCCACGGAGACCCCGTCGCCACACCCGAGTTGTCAGAGTCTCGCTGAGCTATGACACCGTGAGATTCTGACAACTCGGAGGGGGCCGCTAGACTCAGCCGTCGCGACGGCAACGACTTTAGGAAAGCGGGCGGTAGTGGCAACGGCATCCACCAATGATCTGAAGAACGGCATGGTTCTCGACATCGACGGGCAGCTGTGGACCGTGATCTGGTTCCAGCACCACAAGCCCGGCAAGGGCAACACGGTGGTCCGCAGCAAGCTCAAGCACGTGCTGTCCGGCAAGGTCGTCGACCGTACCTTCAACTCCGACACCAAGGTGGAGACCGCGAGTGTCGACCGTCGTGAGATGCAGTACCTCTACCACGACGGCGAGGCCTACGTGTTCATGGACACCGACACCTTTGACCAGCTCAGCCTGAGCGATGAGGTCGTCGGCGATGCCAAGGACTTCCTGCTCGAGAACGGGGTGGCAACGGTCGCCCTCCACGAGGGCAACCCGCTGTTCATCGACCTGCCGACCTCGGTCGAGCTGGAGATCACCTACACCGAGCCCGGCCTGCAGGGCGACCGTTCCACCGGCGGCACCAAGCCCGCGACGGTGGAAACCGGCCTCCAGATCCAGGTGCCGCTGTTCATCACCACCGGGGAGCGCGTCAAGGTCGACACCCGCGACGGCAGCTACCAGGGTCGGGTCTGAGTGACCCAGCCCGCTTCCGCCAAGCGCGTCCCGACACGCACCAAGGCACGCAAGCGCGCCCTGGACATCCTGTTCGAGGCCGACCTGCGTGACATGGCCATCCATGAGGTACTGGCCGCAGCCACCGAGCAGGCCGAGCCGCCGGTGCGGGAATACACCGCCGATCTCGTCCTCGGGGTGGTCGAATACCAGCCTGAAATCGACGCGCAGATCGCCGCACACCTGCCGTCCGGCTGGACGCTGGACCGCATGCCGCGCGTCGACCGGAACCTCGCTCGGCTGACCACCTTCGAGGCGTTGCACACCGAAACCGATCCGGCCGTCGCGCTCGCCGAGTGCGTGCTGCTGGCCACCGAGTTGTCGACTGACGACTCACCGGCCCTGCTGAACGGTGTGCTGGCCGCGATCCTGCGCGATTCCAAGCCTGCGGTCTAGCCCTGCGGGCGCCGACCGGCGGGACCCCCCGGCTTTGCTAAGGTCATCCCGGTCCCGTAGCCGAACCGCACCCCGCGAGTGAGAAGGACATTCATGCCCAGCAGCCTCTTCTCCTCCCCACAGACCCCGGCACTCCTTGTGCTCGAGGACGGCAGGTCGTTCCGAGGCGTTTCGTTCGGCGCCACCGGTGAGACCTTCGGGGAGGCCGTGTTCGCTACCGGCATGTCGGGTTATCAGGAGACGCTCACCGATCCGAGCTACCACCGCCAGGTGGTGGTCGCGACGGCGCCGCACATCGGGAACACCGGCTGGAACGACGAGGACGACGAATCCGGCCAGATCTGGGTGGCCGGATATGTTGTCCGCGACCTCTCCCGGGTGCGCTCGAACTGGCGGTCCAATCGGTCGCTGGACGCCGAACTTCGCGAGCAGGGCGTCGTCGGCATCGCAGAGGTGGATACGAGGGCGCTGACCCGGCACCTGCGCGAACGCGGTGCCATGCGAGTAGGCATCTCGACAGAAGAGCTCGATCCGGCCCGCCTGCTCGACTTGGTGATGCAGACCCCGTCGATGGCCGGGGCCAACCTTGTCTCCGACGTCACCGTCACACAGGCAGAAGTCACGCCAGCGCTGGGGGAGAAGCGGTTCACCGTCGCAGCCATAGACCTGGGCATCAAGGACATGACGCCGACCCGCATGTCGCAGCGCGGCATCGAGGTGCACGTACTGCCGGCAAGCACCGGCATCGACGCCGTCCGCGCCCTTTCCCCCGACGGGGTGTTCTTCTCCAACGGTCCCGGCGACCCGGCTGCAGCCGGCGAGGCGGTCGCGCTGCTCGAACAGGTGCTGGACGCGGGACTGCCGTACTTCGGCATCTGCTTCGGAAACCAGATCTTCGGTCGCGCGCTGGGCTTCGGCACCTACAAGCTGAAGTACGGCCACCGCGGCATCAACCAACCGGTGATGGACCTGACCACCCGCAAGGTGGAGATCACTGCCCAGAACCACGGCTTCGCCGTCGACGCACCGCTCGACCGACCCACGCCGACGCGGTGGGGGGAGGCGAAGGTCTCCCACGTCTGCCTGAACGACGACGTTGTGGAAGGCCTGGAGTTGCGCTCCGCCGAGGGTGACCTGCTCGGCTTCTCCGTCCAGTACCACCCCGAGGCGGCCGCGGGCCCCCACGACGCCGCGTACCTGTTCGACCGGTTCGTGGACATGATGGCCGCCTCGACCCTTCGTCACTTCGACAGGCTCAGTACAGGCCAAGCTCAGGGAACGACGGAAGCAAGGAACGCCTGATGCCCCGCCGCACCGACATCAACTCGATCCTTGTGATCGGCTCCGGCCCGATCGTGATCGGTCAGGCCTGTGAATTCGACTACTCCGGCACCCAGGCCTGCCGCGTGCTGCGCGAGGATGGCTTCCGGGTCATCCTTGTGAACTCCAACCCGGCGACGATCATGACCGACCCGGAGTTCGCCGACGCCACCTACATCGAGCCGATCCAGCTCGGCTACCTCGAGCAAGTGATCGCCGCAGAGCGTCCTGACGCCCTGCTGGCAACTCTCGGCGGCCAGACCGCGCTCAACGCCGCGGTCGCGCTGCACGAGCGCGGCGTGCTGGAGAAATACGGGGTAGAACTCATCGGCGCCTCGATCGATGCGATCCAGAAGGGCGAGGACCGGCTGAAGTTCAAGGAGATCGTCTCTGCCCTCGACGTGCCCGGCGTGAACCCCGAAGTGGCGCGCTCGGCGATCTGCCACACCATGGACGAGGTGCTCGTTGCTGCAGCGCACCTCGGCTACCCGGTCGTCGTGCGCCCGTCCTTCACCATGGGCGGGGTCGGCTCGGGGTTCGCCCACGACGTGGACGGACTCCGCCGGATCGCCGGCAGCGGCCTGACCGCAAGCCCCACCACAGAGGTGCTGATCGAGGAGTCCGTACTCGGCTGGAAGGAGTACGAGCTGGAGGTGATGCGCGACAAGGCCGACAACGTCGTGATCGTCTGCAGCATCGAGAACCTCGACCCGATGGGCGTGCACACCGGCGACTCGATCACGGTGGCCCCGGCGATGACCCTCACTGACCGCGAGTACCAGGCAATGCGGGACGTCGCCATCGCGGTCATCCGGGCTGTCGGCGTCGACACCGGCGGCTGCAACATCCAGTTCGCGATCAACCCCGACAACGGCCGGCTGATCGTGATCGAGATGAACCCCCGGGTCTCGCGGTCCTCCGCGCTGGCGTCCAAGGCCACCGGGTTCCCGATCGCCAAGATCGCGGCCAAGGTCGCCGTCGGCTACACCCTCGACGAGATCCCCAACGACATCACGGCTGAGACCCCGGCCTCCTTCGAGCCGAGCCTCGACTACGTCGTGGTCAAGGCTCCGCGGTTCGCCTTCGAGAAGTTCCCGACCGCAGAATCCACCCTCACGACGCACATGAAGAGCGTCGGCGAGGCGATGGCGATCGGCCGCAACTTCACCGAGGCCCTCGGCAAGGCCCTGCGTTCGCTCGAGGACGACAAGGCACCGTTCGACTTCACCTCACCGATCACGGAGACCCTCGACGAGCTCCTCGTGAGCATGGCCCGGCCGCACGACGGCCGGCTCGGCGTGGTCATGAAGAGCTACCGGCTCGGCGCCACCCCTGCCCAGCTCTTCGAGGCGACCAAGATCGACCCGTGGTTCCTGGACCAGCTGCAGCTCATCTTCGAGGTTGCCGAGCGCGTGCGCACCGCTCCGGAACTCACTGCTGACGTCCTGCGGCTGGCCAAGCGCC
>JADGPA010000144.1 GCA_017882685.1 Propionibacteriaceae bacterium
CGGGACTACTTGATGAAGTACAGCGTGTTGGTGTTGATGAGGCCGAGGCTGTTGGGCCACGGCTTGCTCAGCCCGCTGGTCTTGTTGCTGTGGACGTTGCCGTAGAGGTCGAACAGCAGCGGCACGAACACGACGTCCTTGGTGACCTCCTTCTGGACGGTGTCGTAGAGCGTCCTGCGCTTGGCGACCTCGGTGAACTTCCGGCCGTTGTCGAGCGCCTGGTCGACGACGGGGTTGGAGTAGCCCGGAATGTTGGTGCTGCCACCGGTGTGGAGCGACGAGTAGAACTCGTCGGGGTCAGCAGCCTGCGGGCTCCGGAAGCACGCCACGTTGTAGTTGGCCTTGCCGCCGAGCATCGCGGCCACGAAGCTCGCCTGGTCGAGCGTGTTCAACGTGACGTTGGTGCCGGCCTGCTGTGCCTGCTGCTTGAGGATCGAGAAGTCCTGCGATGCCTCGGGCGTGGGGATGCACAGCGACGTGTAGTCGGTCGACTTCCCCTCGCTCTTCAGCTGCTTCACGAGCGCCTGGGCCTTGGCCAGGTTGTAGGTGGGCAGCTGGGCGGTGGGGTCGTAGTACGGGTCGACGGGTGGGAAGAAGCCGTAGGCCGGGACCCGGGCGCCCTGGTAGGCACGCTGGTTCAGGTCGATGCGGTTCAGCCCGTAGTTGAGGGCCTGGCGGGCCCGGATGTCGTTGAACGGCGCCTTCTTGATGTTCAGGATCAGGATCGTGGCGCTCGAGCCGGTGACCGGCTGGATGACCAGGTTCGGGTCCTTCTTGGCCTCGACCAGGTTGTCGGTGTCGGCTGTCTGCATGATGTCGACACCGCCCGACTGGACCGCGGCGAGTCGGGTCTTGCTGTCGGTGAGCGGCTTGAAGATCATCTTGTCGAGGTAGGGGAGCGCCACGCCGTCACGCTTGACCCAGTACTTGGCGTTCTTGGTCACGGTGATGGTGTTGCCGTAGCTCTGCATCACGAAGGGCCCGGTGCCGACGGGCTTGGACGCGAACGACGCACCCTCGGCGGCGGCGGCCTTGGCGTCGACGATCATGCCCAGGGTCCCGGCGAGCTGCACCGGGAACGCCACGTTGGGCGCCTTCAGCACGTAGGTGACGGTGTAGGGCGCGGTTGCGGTGACGCTGGCGATGCTGTCCGCGGCCGTCTTGCACGAGCAGTTGATCTGCGCCTGCGACCGCTTGGTGGCGGCGACCACCGCCGCGGCGTTGAACGGGTTGTTCGTGGGCTGGAAGGTGACCCCTTGCTGGAGCTGGAAGGTCCAGGTCTTGAGGTCCTTGCTCGACGTCCAGCTCGTGGCCAGGTCGGGGGCCGGCGCGCCCTTGTCGTTGAACTGCACCAGGTTGTCGTAGATGGCCGTGCCGACCTCGAGGTCGGCGGGCTGCACCATCTGCTGACCGGGGTCGAGGGTGAGCACCTTCGACTCGAGGCCGAAGGTCATGGTGCCGCCGATCGAGGGCGTGCCCACGAACTGCGGCTGGTTCAGCTGGGTGTTGGGAAAGAGACCGCCGGTGTTGCCGGCGGCGGAGGTACCCCCGTTGCCGGTCCCGGTGGGCTTGCTGCCGTTGCTGCTGCTGCCGTTGCTGCAGGCCCCCCCGATCACGGCGAGGGCCAGGAGTGCCCCGGCCCAACGCACTGAACGCTTCGTCACGAGCTTCCCCCATTTGGTTGGTGATGATGTCGGTGAGCGGCTGTGGGGGTGCGTGGCACCGGGCTCGCAGCCGGACAAGTCGATGAGACGGTAGTCGCTTGGTGCCGGACGTGGGTGTCGGGCGACACAGCAGCGGGGAAACCTACCGGACGTAGCGGAGGAGCGGAGGACGCGACCGCGGCGCAGCCGCCCCGAAGCCGTTCCGCCCGTCCGACCCAGCAGCCCGGGTACTGTCAACGGCCTCATGGCAGCGATGAGCCGCGACCCCGAGCAGCGTCCGACCCGCCGCCGGGGGAGGCCGCCCGGCCCCACCGTCGACCGCGAGCAGCGCCGGGTGGTGCTGCTCGAGGGCGCGGAGCGCGCCATCCGCCGCATCGGGGCCGATGCCTCGATGGACGACATCGCCAGCGAGGCCGGCATCACCAAGCCGATCCTGTACGACCACTTCGGCGACAAGGCGGGCCTCGCGGCGGCCCTGGCGGACCGCGTCGCCGAGGGCATCCGGGTGCGCCTGGCCGAGGTGTTCACGCGTGAGGCCGACCCCCGCACGCTCACCCACGACGGCATCGCCTCGTTCCTCGAGTTCATCCAGACCGAACCGGAGCTGTACCAGTTCCTGGTGCAGGGCATGCTGCTGTCGAGCGGCTCGTCGGTGCCCCAGCGGCGCCTCATCAGCCGGCTCGGCACCGAGATCGGCGAGTCGCTCAGGCGCCACCTCGAGCAGACCGGCGGCGACATGGCGCTGGCCGAGCCGCTGTCGTTCGCGATCATCGGCAGCATCGTGGTGGCCGCTGAGTGGTGGGTCGCCTCGCGCACCATCGACGCGGCCTCGCTGGCCGACGTGCTCACGGCCCTGGTGTGGGACGGCGTGGGCGCCGCCACCGTGCCGCCGGCCGCCTCGCCCTGAGCGCGGCCAGGGCCGACGGGCACCCGATCGACCGGCCCTACCCAGAACGCCCAGAATCCTCGTTCTGTAAAGTCACGAGGTGAGTGACCGGATGGGAGCCAGGGACGCTTCTGTGAAGTGACCGATGGGAGCCGGGGCCGCGTGACCCTCCGGCCTCCCCCGGGCCGGTAGGATCGTGGCCCGTCGCTGTCTCCGTGGTGCGGCCCGCAGCCTGCGTGGCCGCCGCACCCACCCGTCACCCGAGGTGTCGCATCTCCGTGCATCGCCAACCCACCCGACCCGCGTCGAGCCGTGCGACCCGCCTCGTGCTCGCCGTGGCGGCCTTCTCGCTGGTCGCCGGCGGCTGCGTCCTCAAGCACCCGGACAACCCGGTCAACGGCGCGTCCCAGCAGTGGTTCAAGCAGCACGCCGACGACGCCCGGGGCGTGGTGGCGGCCTCGCTCCTGGTGATGTACCCACCGATCAACAACGGCACCAACGCGGTCGACGGCGGCCTCACCTCGTTGAACGACGCCTGCACCACCATGCGCGACCGGGCCGTGGCCGCCCAGAAGCTGCCCCCGATCCCGTCGAAGACGCTGCAGGTGCAGTGGGACAGCGGGCTGAAGTTCCTCGCCCTGGGCGGCAACGACTGCCTCAACTCGCTCTCCAAGCCCAGCCCGGCGACGTTTCAGAACAACAACGGGCTGCGCGACGTCGCGC
>JADGPA010000145.1 GCA_017882685.1 Propionibacteriaceae bacterium
AGGTTCTCCTTCCAGTCCCCGTCGTTATCGACGTGGAAGGTCATGCCGGCCTGGTCGAGCCACGTGCGGATGGCGGCAGCCTCGGAGTCGCTGACTCTGTTCATCTCGGCAACCAGCGCGCTCTGGGACAGCCGCTCCTTGTAGATGCCGGCCGGGTTCAGCAATTCATCGTCGATGATCGCGTTGTACATGCCCATGCAGCCCTCGTCGAAGACGGCGAGGATCGCCTTGTTCGCCTTCAGTTCTGCGGCCAGCGCCTCTCCCAGTTCCTTCTCCGGGGACGCGGGCAGCGCCGGCAGGTCACGCACGTGCGAGGTGTCGTGGACGATGGCGCCAGTGCTCAGCCACTCGGCGAGCTTGCCCTTTGCCCAGTCGTCGGTGAAGTCCTTGCTCCAGATCGTGGAGTGGGCGATGGCTGCCTTCGTCATCGAGGCGTGCAGGTTGGCCATGCCGACAAGGCCGGGGAAGTCGCCGGCGAAGTTGGCAGCCAGCAGGATCGGGCCCTTGTGGTCGCGCAGGCCGGCCAGCACGTGGTGGCTGTACTGCCAGACGGCCTCGATGACGACCAGCGCGGCGTCAGCGGGGATTCCGGCGAACACGTCCATTCCGCGTCGCTGGTTGTCGATGAAGCCGTGGCCCTTGGCGGCGTCGACGCCGTGCGCACGCTTGACCTTCCAGCCGAGCTCTTCGAGGGCTGCGGCGAACTCGCGCTCGACCTGCTGCTGCATGTCCCAGGTCTTGACGTTCGTGGCGAGGCGAAGGTCGCCGCTCGCCACGGTGTAGACCGTCTTCGGTTCAGCGACCGGCTTTGTGGGAATGACGGGGGTGAGGTAGGTGCTCACTGGTGACTCCTTGATCGGTTCGGCTGCTCATCGCCGAAGCCACGCGAACAACGCTGAACGCACGGGGACGAGCTCTCCTCCATGCTTTCAGCAATCGATTTCACAGTCAAGGCCGGACGGCACCTTCGAGCGGCGATTCACAGGCTCGAAGGCGCCTGGCTTGGTCTACCCGGCGAGGCCGGCTCACAAGGAACAGACTCGCGCCGGCGGTGTCCCTAGAGGGCCCGGACGGACTCCGAATGGCCCTCGATCAGGGAGAAGCCCTCATCCTCATCGCTAATCACGACCGGCAGCACCACCTCGCGGGCGGGCCCCTTCAGGCCGCGGATCCGCTCGAGCAGCATCGTCGCAGCGGTCAGCCCCAGCTGCCGGGCGGGCAGGTGGCTGACCATGACGCCGGCTGGCACCAGCAGCACCAAGGGCAGGCCGCCGAAGGAGACCACGCCGACCTCCGGTGGCATGCGTCCGGCTGCCGCCAGGGCCCTGATCGCGCCGGAAGCCAGCTTGTTGTTGGCGGCGAAGATCGCGTCCGGTGGGTCGGGCAGGGCAAGCAGCTGCCGGGTGGCCGCCTCGCCGCCGGCGACGGTGTACTTGGTGCGGACGACCAGTTCCGCGGGCGGCTCGGTGCCGGTGGACTCGCGGTAGGCCGACATCCAGCCGCGGTAGCGGTCGTCTGCGGTTTCGACGTTTTCCGGTCCGCTGATGCAGGCGACCCGGCGGTAGCCGGCCTCCCAGGCCAGCCGCGCGCTCGCCGTCGCGCCCATGAGGTTGTCCGCCACGACGGTGTCGACGGCGGGGCCGGCAGCGTGGCGGTCGACGCACACCACCGGGACGCCCCGCTCCACGGCTAGATCGAGCTTTGTGCTGCCGCTGCTCGGGGCCAGGATCACGCCGGCGACCGGGTCGCTAACCGCCACCCGCAGGTACTCCTGCTCGCGTTCGGGATCCTCGTCGGTGTTGCACAGCATGACGGAGTAGCCGTCGGCGCGGGCGATGTCCTCGACCGCGCGGGTCATGACCGTGAAGAAGGGGTTCTCGATGTCGGGAATCATCATCGTGATGATCTCCGAGGAGCTGGTGCGCAGTCGGCGGGCGTTGCGGTTGGGCACGAAGCCCAGCTCGCTGGCAGCAAGACGAACCGCAACCACGCGTTCGGGCGAGACCTTGATGCCGTTGAAGACTCGCGAGACCGTGGCGGGGGAAACCCCGGCCCGGGCGGCCACGTCGTAGATCGTGATCATCCGGCGGTTGTGCTCCCCGCTGCTGCGAACCAGCCGCTGAGTGCGCGGTAGGCATCCGCGAACCGGACCAGGTGCCGGGCGTGGGTCGTGCTGCCTGGGCCTGGAACGAATTCGGCTTCCACGCTCGACAGCGTAGGGGCGATGCTGAAGTCGGCTTCGCCGAGTCCAACGAGACCGGTCACCGCTGCGCCGAGGCTGTTGGCCTGGTTGGTGACGCTGCGTCGCCGCACCGGCACGCCCCAGATGTCGGCGAGCAGGGCCAGCCAGGTGTCGCTGGCCGCGCCGCCGCCGATCACGTCGATGCCCGCGTCGGCGGTGGTGCGTAGCGGCGCCATGCAGAGCGCGAGGCTGTAGCCGACGCCCTCGAGCACGGCCCGGGTGAGGTTGGGACGCCGGTGGTGCATCCTCAAGCCCACGAAGGTTCCGGACGCCTTCGGGTCCCACCAGGGCGAACGCTCGCCGATCAGGTACGGCAGGAAGTAGAGGTCCTCGTCTGCGGCCAGCGCAGCCGAGGCTTCGGCGATCAGCTTCCCGACCTCGCCGGGGGCCTCAGCCAACGCCTCCGCTGCCCACTGCACCGAGCCGGCACCGGTTTGGGTGGTGGCGGTCGGCGTGAACAGTCCGGGCACGACGTGGCACAGGTTGAAGGAGCGTTCCTCGGCGTCCAGCACGGGCTCGGTAGTTGTGCAGGCGTACCAGGCAGACGTGCCGAGGCAGACGTAGCCGGGGGAGTCGACGGTCACGCAGCCGGCCGCAACCGCAGCCATCGGTCCGTCCCCGCCGCCGGTCACGACGCGGGTACCGGGTCGCAGGCCCAGCTCGTCGGCTGCCGTCGCGGTGAGGGTGCCGAGGATGTCGGTGGAGTCGAGGATCCCGGGCCACAGCGCTTCCTCCACTCCGGCCGCGGCGAGCAGTTCGGGCGACCAGGCGCCGGTGGCGAGGTCGTAGGCGCCGGTGTGGGACGCGTCGGAGCGGTCGGTGGCGAGTCGTCCCGTGAGCCGGAAGTTCACGTAGTCCTTGGCAACGCACAGCGCCGTGGCCCGCTCAAAGGCCTGGGGATCGTGGTCGCGCACCCACATCAGCTTGGGCAGCGTGTACGGGGCGGCGATCCGGTTGCCGGTGATCCGGTAGGCGGCGGCCTCTCCGAAGCTGTCGGCAAGAGTGGCGGCCTCGACGGAGGCTCGCTGGTCGCTCCAGATCATCGCGGGGCGTACGGGTCCGCCGGCGGCGTCCAGCAGCACGAGACCCATCATCTGGCCGGACACGCAGATGCCGTCGACCTGCGCCGCGCTGGTGCCGGTCGTGACCAGCAGCTCACGGGTGGCGGAGACCACGGCTCGCCACCAGTCGTGGGGCTCCTGCTCGCTGGTGGTGTCGGCGGCGTATCGGGTCGGGTAGCCGACGGTGGCCGTGGCCAGCAGCCGTCCAGAGTTGTCGTGCAGCGACGCCTTGTTGCCCGTCGTGCCGAGGTCATGTGCGATCAGCATGGGAATCCTGGGGAATAGAGCGGGGCGGCACCCCTTACGGGGGCCGCCCCCACCTAGGGTGTGGCTGACTGATCAGTCACGGAATCACTTGTAGAGGACGGCCTGGATCTTGGCGTCGTTGATGTTGGTCTTGTCGTACCAGTAGAAGCCGGTGTCGATGACCTTGGGCACGGTCTCGCCGTGGAGGGTCTTCACAGCCGCAGCGACAACCTGCTCGCCGATGCCGACGGGGTTCTGCGTGATGGCGCCGGCCATAGTGCCGTCGTTGATCGCGTTGATCTGGTCGGTACCGGAGTCGAAGCCGATCAGGACGAGCTTGCCCGCCATGCCCTTCTGCTGGGTGGCCTTGATGCCACCGATAGCGGTGCCCTCATTGGCCAGGAAGATGCCCTTCAGGTCCTTGTTGGCCTCGATGATCGAGGACGCAATGTCGGCGCTGATGTTGGCGTCGCCCTTGCCGTACTGCGGCTCGAGCACCTTGACGTTCG
>JADGPA010000146.1 GCA_017882685.1 Propionibacteriaceae bacterium
GAACCCTTCCATGGCCAGATCCTAGGAGCACGACCAGCCATCAAGTTCCGGCAAGCCAGCGTTCACCCGCGCGTAGGTGCCGATCTGACTCGAGTTCTTCAGCCGTCTGACCTAGCCGCAAGAACCCGGCAGACCGAAGCGCGGCTCACACCGAGGATTCGCGCGATGGTCGCCACGTCGTGCTTGCCTGACTCGTGCATGGACCTGGCGGTGAGCAGCTTGGGCTCCGTCCACACCGTGGGCCGACCTCCGACCCGTCCCCTCGCTCGGGCAGCCGCAAGACCCGCGAGGGTGCGCTCTCGGATCAGTTCGCGTTCGAACTCGGCCAGGGCTCCGAAGACGTGGAAGACCAGCTTGGCGCCGGGCTTGGAGGTGTCGATGCTCTCGGTCAGGCTCCGCAGGCCCACTCCCAGCTGCTCGAGTTCGGCAACGAGGTCGATGCCAGATTGGGACGTCGTGCGTAGCCTCGTGTTGCCTTTCTGGTGGCCTTCTTGTGGGGAAACGCGAAGTCTTAGATCTTGAAGAAGAGGTTGAGGTAGCGCTCCGCGAGGTCGCGGTCGCCGCGCACGGTCCCTGAGTTGGCCCGGCCATATGTCGCGAGGACCATGCTGCCCGCGTCGAACTCGATGTACGTCGGCAGGCTCTCGATCTCGCCCTGCTCGTACGTCAGCCCGTCGCTGCTCACGGAGATCCGGTAGTCGCCACCGTTGCGGCCGCCGACACGTACCCCGATGGTGAAGGGCTCGGTGACGGCCTCTGTGCGGACCGTCCCGCGCCAGATCTCGAACATGAAGGGCACGAGAAGGTCGGCGACGTCTCCGCGCAGGCCGTGCGCGCGCCCACTTCCCTGCCGGATGTCCCACGAGTGCACGCCGTAGTCCATGAGTTGTCCCGCGGCGTAGAAGAACGCAGGCACGGGACCCATGTACGGGTGCGTGACCATGAACCCGGTCCAGTCGTCCGGACCGAGAGGCTCGAGGATCTCCTGCATCTTGTGGAAGTCGGCCTTGAGCCGGTCCATCATCTCGACCTGCGGCACGCCGCGGAACGTGGTTGCGCCCTGGTCGGCCAGCTCGGCCATAACCGTCAGGCCATGCAGCGGCGCCTCGCCCGTGCCGCGGGCGGCGTCGAAGGCGCGGAAGTAGCCCTCAGTGGTGTCGACGATGTGGCCGACGATGTCGCGCGTCGACCAGCCCTCGCAGGGTGTCGCTCGCTCCCACACGTCGGGCTGGTCGGCCATGGCGAACATGGCTTCCGCTTCCTCGCGGACGACCCGCAGGATGGTGTCCTTGCCCTCGTACGTCATCGCGTTCCACTCGCCCATGGCTGTTCGCTCCTTGCTGCTCGTCGAATAGCTACTGGTCGAGCTGCCGGCCCGCGAAGTACATGAGCGGGTCGCTCAACAGCTCGATCTGGATGCCGTCGGGGTCCTTGAGGTACATCGACTCCTCGATGCCTTGCGCCGGGCCGAAGTAGGTGATGCCGGCTTCGTCCAGCCGGGCTCGCAGCTGCTCCCACCGGTCACGCGGAGTCGAGATCGCGATGTGCTGCACGCCACCGATCGCCTCGATGCCCGGCTCGAGACCGAGACCGGGGAAGTCGAAGAAGCCCAGCAGCGTCTGGTTGCCGAGGTCGAAGAAGAAGTGCGACGACCCTTTGTAGTCGCGGTTCTCCGTGAGCTCGACGAGGGGGAACCCGAGCAGGCCTTGGTAGAACTGGATCGTCTGCTCGACGTCGGAGCAGATCAGTGCTGCGTGGTGGATGCCACGACCGGGCGTGTCGCGTTCCGACACCGGGAGCAGGTACGTCTCACGGAGCTTCGCGCGCCGGGCCTCCAGCTCGGCCAGATCTGACTCGGTCGCCATGCCCGGCCTCTCTCGCACGTGGTCTTCACCCTGGCCTCGACTGTAACCACCGACCGGGCACCCCCACCAGGGCTCCGCAAGCCTTTTGGCATGCCTGGGACGGCCTATCCGGGCTGCACTGCGCTGCCTGGGACGAGTTCACCACGTGGTGGCAGATGTTCCAGCCCGGGGCCAAGGGCTACTGGCTGTTCATCGCCTTCCACATGCCGCACATCTGCTGCCACGATCCCACCGGCCAGATGTGCACCACGGTCAAGCTGCGAGCGGCTGGCTCCCCCGGCGACGAGGCCGAATACGGCCAGAAAACACGACAAGTGCAACGAACCAGCCCACGGCGGCCCCCTGATCTCGGGCGAGCGACGAGACGGCCAGGCACTCGCGTGCATTTAGTGTGCCTGCACCTGCGCCCAGATCGCCCGGCCTCTAGCCGATGCAGATTGATGCTCCTAGGGCTGTCAGGAGAACATTTGTCCCGGCAGGTCGGGGAAGAGTTCGCGGCGGATCGACTCCGATGGGGTCCGGGTGCGCAATACCACGGCAGCGTGGCAACCCCACTGGGGCTATGACGGATTGTCGGAAGGGGCCTGAGGATCGGGGCGGGGTCAGCCGGGGAGGCTGATCACGATTCCCTCGTCTGCGGCCAGGGCTACCGTTCCCGCGAGGTCGCCGCCGGTTCGGTGCGGGTCGGTGCTGATCAGGACCTGGCCGCCGGCGGCCTCGGGAAGGGCGACGGTGCGGGGCTGACTGCCGAGGTTGAGCGCGACGGCAACGCGCCGGCCCTGGTATTCGCGCACGTATGCGAGCAGGTCGCCGCGGGCATACAGCTGACGGTAGGAACCCACGGACAGGGCGGCTTCGGCGCGGCGCAGCGCGAGCAGCCGCCGGTACAGCGTCAGCATCGACTCCTCCTGCCCGCTCTGCACGGCGACGTTGACCAGGGCTGCCTCATCGTCCAGGGGCAGCCACGGCCTCACGTGCGGTGGGCAGAAACCAGCACCGGGCTGCGGGGACCATTGCATCGGGGTGCGTTCGGGGTCCCGTCCAACACCGAGGCCGGGCAC
>JADGPA010000147.1 GCA_017882685.1 Propionibacteriaceae bacterium
CCGCTCACCCGGCGCGCACATCGCGCCAAGACGCACACCGGATGGTTGGTCAAACAGGTGCTTCCCGGATGCTTCCTCTGGCGCAGCCCGCTCGGGCTCACGTACCTCAGGACAGCCGACGGACTGACCTATGCGCTGCGCCGAACGGGTCCCCCGATGTCGGGTGAGATCACCGAGAACGATGCCCTTTCGGCCTGACGGCTCAGTTCTGGAACATCCTCAGGGTGAGGTTCTGCATGGCCGGATCCTCGTTCCAGACGTGCCGCAGGCGATCCTTCAATGCCATCGCGGCCGCCTCGGGGTCGTCGGCGTCCGTGATCGCACGGGAGACGGCGATGCGTCGGGCGCCGGCGTCCAGCACCTCGTCGAGGTTCGAAGCCGTGATGCCGCCAACGGCGAACCACGGCTTCGATTCCGCGGAGCTCGTCGGTGCCGCCTTCGCCGCGTGGCGCACCAGGGCCAGTCCGGCATCCCCCATAGGCAAACCGCCGTACACCGGGCCGACGGTCAGGTAGTTCACGTCAGGGTCGGCGATCGCGGCATCGATCTGCTCCGTGGAATGGCAGGAACGCCCGATCAGCCCCCACTGGTGCAGGTGGGTGCGCGCAATCGACGCCTTCTCCCCCCGCTCCGAGAGATGTAGCAGGTCGGACTGGAACTTCTCGGCCAGGGAGCCCGAGTCGTACACGCTCACCAGACCCTGATAGCGGTAGCCGATCTCGCGCATCACCTTCAGGGCGGCGAGGAGTGCAGCCTCATCCGCGTCCGGGTCACGCAGCTGGACCATGTCGACGCCACCGGCGAACCCGGCGTCGATAAAGCCCGCCAGATCGCCCACATCAGCGCGCGTCCCGGTGATGAGCAGCAGGCGGGCCAACCCGAGGCGGGTGGCCAGGCCGAGGAGTGCGGTCATTCGCCCAGCCTATTGCCGCGGCGGGTCGGCGGACCGAACTTGACCCGCTCTCCTAGAATCGCCTCTAGGTCTGGCAGGCCTACTTCCCCGACCCTGTCCGGAGCCAACGTGACGACCATGAACAACAACGACCCCCTCGTGGGGCACTTGTTGGACGGCCGATACGAGATCCTCCGCAAGCTCGCCCGGGGCGGCATGGCCACCGTCTACCTCGCCACCGACCGTCGCCTCACCCGCACCGTCGCAGTGAAGGTCATGCACGACAACCTCGGCAGCGACCAGGACTTCGCCAATCGTTTCGACCGAGAGGCGCGTGCCGCGGCCCGCCTCTCCCACCCGAACGTGGTCTCCGTCTTCGACCAGGGCAGCGACAACGGCCGTCCCTACATGGTCATGGAGTACGTCGAGGGTTCTACCCTGAGGAACCTGATCTCCCGCGAGGCCCCGATGGAGCCGCAGCGCGCCCTCGACCTGCTGATCCCGGTGGTCTCCGCCGTTGCCGCCGCCCACGAGGCCGGCATCATCCACCGCGACCTCAAGCCCGAGAACGTGCTGATCTCCAGCCGGGGCCAGATCAAGGTCGCGGACTTCGGCCTCGCGCGCGCCGTCACCGCACACACCGCGACCGCCAACGGCATGCTCATCGGCACCGTCTCCTACATCGCCCCCGAACTCGTCACCCACGGCCACGCCGACACCCGTTGCGACGTCTACGCCCTTGGCGTGATGCTGTTCGAGATGCTCACCGGACGCAAGCCGCACACCGGCGACACCCCCATCCAGGTTGCCTACAGCCACGTCCACAACGAGATCACCCTGCCCTCGATCAGTGCGCCGGCCCAGTGGCGCGACACCCGCTCGGCCGTCCCGCCCTATCTTGACGCGCTCGTGCTGGCCGCCGCCGCCCGCCAGCCCGCGGATCGCCCGATGGACGCCAAGGTGCTGCTCGACCACCTTCGCCAGGCCCGCGACGCCATCGGACACGGCGTGACGGACGATCCGCAACTCACCTCCCGCATGCGCGAGACCACCCTCGATGAAGCCAACCAGGTCACCGAGATGGTGCCTGCGCTCGGCGGCGCCAAGGCAGAGGTCCAGCGGACGGCGACCCTACGGTTCACCCCGTCCACACCCATCAGCCCGAACCATCCGGGCGTGGCTGATGGCATGGCGTACTACGATGACGTACCGCAGCATCCGGCGTCGCCCTCCGCCGGCCCGCTCCAGCAGCGCCAGGCCCGCAAGCGCCGTCGCAGCGGTATCTCGCTGCTGGTGCTGATTCTCGTCGCAGCCGTCCTCGGCGTCGGCTCCTGGTACCTGCTGTCCGGCCAGTTCACGACCACGCCGGACTTCACCAACCAGACCAAGGCGCAGGCCGAGCAGCTGGCGACCAAGAACGGGCTCCAGCTGGCCTGGAACGAGGACTTCAGCGAGACAGTCCCCGTCGGTCAGGTGATCCGCACCGATCCCGGCACCGGCGACCGTGTGCGCCGTGGCGGCACTGTCACGGCGTTCCTCTCCAAGGGCCCCGAGCGCTACCCGGTACCATCGCTGGCCGGTCGGAGTCCCGAGGATGCCGCCAACGCCCTCGAGGAAGCCCATCTCAAGGCCGGAAAGCAGATCGAGGTCTACGACGAAACGATCGCCATCGGCACCGTGGTCAGCGGTTCGATCGACGCCGGCAAGGCGGTGAAGCCCGGCACCGTCGTCGACATCAACGTCTCCAAAGGCCCGGCACCGGTGAAGATCATCAGCTACGTCGACAAGCCTTTCACCGACGCTCAGGCCTACTTCACGAGCAAGGGTCTCGTGGTACAGCGGGCCCCAGAGGACAAGTTCGACCAGAAGATCGCCGCGGGCAACGTGATCTCGTCCGACCCCAAGAGCGGTTCGCTGGCCCGGGGCGAAACCATCACCTTCACCGTCTCCAAGGGCCCCGAGCTGGCCGAAGTGCCCAATGTCTACCTGATGACTGTCGAGGACGCCCGGCGGACGCTCAAGCGGAGCGGGTTCAAGGTCGCCGTGGTGTACGCCTCGCACATCTTCAACCGGGTCAAGTTCGCCGATCCGGCTAGTGGTCAAATGGCCCCGAAGGGCTCAACGGTAACGCTGCACGTCGGTTGACGCTCAGGCAGGCGTCCAGCACCCCTTGCCGCGCAGGTCGATCAGCTTGCACGGCGTCATGTCGGTGATGCGGCCGAACACGAGACCCCAGCCACGCTCGTTCAGCAGGCCGTCATGGATCGGGAACCCCTGCGGAGCTCCCACCTCGCGGGCGAAATCGACGGTCTCCTTCATCGCCGCCCACGGGCCGTACGCGGGCACACCCAGCACGTCCACACCGGACGGCGCCTCGGAGAGGCTGTCACCGGGGTGGTAGAACGTGGGCTCGCCCTCACCGCTGACCACCAGTCCGACGTTGCCGATCCGCGGGATGTCGCGGTGGATCACCGCGTGCAGCCCGCCGACGGCTGCAACGGTCACCCCGCCAAGGCTGATGCTGGTGTCAGCGGTCAGCGGCTCCGCGCGCTCCAGGGACACGGCGTCGATCACGCCCGGCTCCACCAGGACCCGCGCCTGCGGGTTGGCGGTCAGCAGGGCCGGGACGTTGGCCGGGTCGACGTGATCCGGGTGCAAGTGGGTGACCAGGATCGCGTCCAGGTCGGTCAGGCCGTGCCACGCGTCGGAGAAGTTGCCCGGATCGATCAGGACGCGGAGACCACTCGTTTCGACGAGCACAGTGGAATGGCCAAGATGAGTGAGTTGCATGTCAGGCTCCCAATCTCTCGATGACGTAGTCCATCGCCATCCGGTACCCGGTCACCCCGAAGCCGGCGAGCACGCCGACGGCCAGGTCGGCGAGGAACGAGTGACGACGGAACTCCTCCCGCGCGTGCACGTTCGAGATGTGCACTTCGCAGAACGGTACGGCGACCGCAGCGAACGCGTCGCGGATCGCCACCGAGGTGTGGGTGAACGCGCCCGGATTGATGATGATGAACCGGGTGCCGTCGGTGCGGGCCTCGTGCAGGCGGTCGATGATCGCGCCCTCGTGGTTGCTCTGGAACGTGTCGACCGCCAGTCCGGCGTCCGCGCCCTGCGCGACCAGACCCGCCTCGACGTCGGCCAGCGTCGTGGAGCCGTAGATCTCCGGCTCCCGGGTGCCGAGGGTGTTCAGGTTGGGCCCGTTGATGACCAGCACGTCCATGACGCCTACTCTCCCACGCTGTCCATGCCGAGGGCGCCCAGCACGTCCGCCACGACCTCGCGCGGCGAGCGTCCGCTCACCTGCACGACCACCCGCGCGGCCTCCTGGTAGGCGTCCTGTCGCCGCTCGTACAGCCCGGACAGGTCCGGTGTGTGCAGCATCGGACGCCCGGGGTCGGCCGCGACCCGCTCCAGCGCCTCGCCGAATACCACGTCCAGCAGCACCACCTGTTGATCGACGAGGGCCGCACGCACCTCGGGGGTCGTGAGCGCCCCACCGCCGAGGGCGAGCACCACGTCTGGACCCGCCAGCAGGCCGGTGATGGTGGCCGCCTCGACCCGCCGGAACTCCGCCTCTCCCAGGGTCTCGAAGATCTCCCGGACAGCGAGACCCTCGGAGGCCTCGATGACCTCGTCGGAGTCGACGAACGGCATGCCGAGGTGCTCGGCCAGCAGCCCGCCAACCGTGGACTTGCCGGCACCCATGAACCCGATCAGGACGATCATGACACCACCCCCAGCGCTGCCCGGCCGGCCGCGAACATGGCCTCCAGCGGTGCTGTCTGCCCGGTGAACAGGGCGAACTGGCGTGCTGCCTGGTGCACCAGCAGGCCAAGGCCACCGATCACCGTCATGCCAGCTTCGGCAGCGGCCCCGGCAAGCGGCGTCGGCCAGCCGGCGTAGACGGCGTCGAACAGCAACCCCCCACGGGGGCCAGGCAGGACGAAGCCGTCGGCAGCACCTCCGGGAAGCGTCGACAGCACCGCCGGTTCAATTCCCGCGAGCCAGTGGCCCAGCGGGGCGGACGACACGTCCACGCCGGGTGCAGCCGAGGCCGCCCATGCCAGGAACTCGTGGCCCTTCTGCCGGTTGCGCGCGTACACGTGCACCCGGGTGACCTCCAGCTCGGCCAGTGCCAGAAGCGCCGAGCGGGCGGTGGCACCGGCGCCGAGGATCGCAGCCCACGTCCAGTCCGCGTCCCAGGCTGGACGCAGCGCGTCTAAAAGGCCGGGCACGTCGGTGTTGTCGGCCCGCCATCCACCCGAGTCGAGCCGTACGAGCGTGTTGCCCGCACCGGCACGCCGGGCCAGCGGCGAGACCTCACCGGCCACCTCGAGGCAGGCCTCCTTCAACGGCAAGGTCAGGCTCAGCCCACGCCAGTCCGTATCGAGTCCGGCTACGAAGCCGGCCAGGTCGTCCGCCAGCAGTTCATACCGGCCATAGGACCAGTCGGTGAGCCCGAGTTCGGCATACCCGGCCGCGTGCAGCACGGGCGACAGCGAGTGCGCGACCGGCGAACCCAGGACGGCGGCTTTCACCCCGCAAGCACCTCCGCGACGATCCGGCCCGCGGCGATCGCTTCGTCGACCGACACCTCCTGGTGGGTCACGGCCCGCACGGCCCGTGCGCCGACGGCAGAGAGCTTCACCCCTGCGGCAGCTGCCGCCGTGACCACGGAAGCAGCGGTCGCCGCGCCGGCGTCCAGCACAACGATGTTGGTCTGTACCCGCGCGACCTCGACGGCACCCGGCACCACCGCCGCCACCTCAGCGGCGAACGCCGCAGCGGCCACGTGGTCGTTGGCGAGCCGCGGCAGGTGGTGGTCGAGGGCGTAGCCGGCGGCAGCGGCCAGCACGCCGGCCTGTCGCCAGCCGCCACCCAGGCGCTTGCGCTGCACCCGGGCCTTGGCGATGTTCGCAGCCGTGGAGACCAGCATCGAGCCGATCGGCGCACCGAGGCCCTTGGAGAAGCAGACGTTGACGGTGTCGAACAGCCGGCCGTAATCGGCCAGCGGCACCCTGGTTGCAGCGTGGGCGTTCCACAGCCGTGCTCCGTCCAGGTGCAGGCTGAGGCCGGCGTCGCGGCACAGCTGGGACACCTCCGCGAGGTGCTCGTACGGCTGGACGGTGCCGCCGCCGAAGTTGTGCGTGTTCTCCAGCGCCACCGCTGCCGTCGAGACCAGGTAGGGGCCGGAGTCGGGAGCGATCATGCCGGCGATCGCCGCGGCGTCCGCTACGCCGTACGCGGAGTCCCAGGTGCGCATCGTGATGCCGTGCAGGGCGGCGTGCGCCCCCATCTCCGCCCGGGCGACGTGCGCGCGGACATCACAGACGAGCTCCTGGCCGGGCTGCACCAGCAGCCACACCGCCAGCAGGTTCGCCATCGACCCGGTAGGGCAGAACAGCCCGGCCTCGTGGCCGAGCAGCTCGGCCACCCGTGCCTCCAGGCCGTTGACGGTGGGGTCCTCGGCGTAGACGTCGTCACCGACCTCCGCGGACCCCATCGCGGCCAACATCCCGGCCGTTGGTCGCGTGAGGGTGTCACTGCGCAGGTCGATCAAGGGGTCCTCCGCCCAGAATTCATCGCCAACTCAGAAGTCCTCGGCAGAGTATTCCTGCACCGGGTTCACCCGGCGGATACGTCCGTCGGTGAGTCGTTCGGCCACCATGAAGGCCAGTTCGAGCGACTGGTTGCGGTTGAGCCGCGGGTCGCAGGCGGTCTCGTAGCGGTTGGCCAGGTCGGCCTCAACGATCTCACCCACGCCGCCGACGCATTCGGTGACGTCGTCGCCGGTGAGCTCGATGTGCACGCCGCCGGGCCACGTGCCCAGAGCCTGGTGGACGTCGAAGAAGCCGTTGAGCTCGTCTGCCACCTGGCTGAACGCCCTCGTCTTGTAGCCCAGGGACGTCTCGAAGGTGTTCCCGTGCATGGGGTCGCAGACCCAGGCAACCTTGCGGCCGCTGTCCTCGACAGCCTCGATGATCGGCGGCAGCACGTCGCGGACCTTCTCGGCCCCCATGCGCGTGATCACCGTCAACCGGCCCGGCTCCTGGTCCGGGTCGAGCCGCTCGGCCAGCTCGAGGGCCTGGGACGGCGTCACCGACGGCCCCAGCTTCATGCCGATCGGGTTGCGCAGGTGCCGCAGGTACTCCACGTGCGCGCCGTCCAGCTGGCGGGTCCGCTCACCGATCCAGACCATGTGGGCGCCGGTGTTGTACGGGGTGTCGGTGCGGGAGTCGATGCGGGTCAGCGCGTGCTCGTACTCCAGCAGCAGCGCCTCGTGGCTGGAGTAGAAGTCGACGGTGCGGAACGACTCGTTGTCCACCCCGCAGGCCACCATGAACGCGAGCGCCCGCTCGATCTCCGCGGCCAGCTGCTCGTAGCGCTCCTCCACGTTGGAGTTGCGGACGAAGTCGGAGTTCCAGGTGTGCACGGCGCGCAGGTCCGCGAAACCACCCTTGACGAAGGCCCGAAGCAGGTTCAGCGTCGCAGCAGAGTAGTTGTAGACCTCGATCAGCCGGCGCGGGTCGGGACGTCGGGCCTCCGCCTCGAACGGCAGCGCGTTCACCGCGTCCCCGCGGTAGGCCGGCAGCGTGGTCTCGCCACGGGTCTCGGTGTCGCGGCTGCGGGGCTTGGCGTACTGCCCGGCGATGCGTCCCACCTTCAGCACCGGCACCTGGGCGGCGTAGGTGAGCACGACAGCCATGCTCAGCAGCACCCGCAGCTTGCCGCGAATGTTGGCCGCCGTCACCGACTCGAACGTCTCGGCGCAGTCACCGCCCTGCAGCAGGAACGAGCGCCCGGCGGCCACATCGGCCACCTTTGCGCGCAGGTCGTCACACTCCCCCGCGAACACCAGGGGCGGACGGTGCCGCAGTTCGGCCAGCACGCGCGCCACCTCATCAGCGTCTGGATAGGCCGGCTGCTGGGCTGCGCCCAGGCGGTGCAGTTCGGCAAGGGACGGGATCGGTTGGAGCACGGCGGTCAGGATAGTCCGTCGGAGGGCACCTGCGGCGGGGTAGCCCCGTAGCCGGGACGCGGCAGCACTCGGGCCTCGGCCTCAGCGGCACTCAACGACCCGCTCTTCACCGACGTTCCGTAGCCGTCGACGTAGGTCTGGCCGGAGAGCTCCTGGATGTCGTGCATGATCTCGTCAGTGATCCACCTCAGCGTGTCGCGATCCTCAGCGAGCGCTGCGTAGGCACTGAAGTCGTGCGGGCGGCCGATCATGATCCGCGGCTTCCTGATCCACGGGATGCCCAGTGCCGTCCGGATCGGGGCGGTGTCGGCGACGGCCACAGGGATCACCGGGACGCCGGCTGCCAACGCCATCCTGGCTACGCCGGTGCGTCCCTTGTAGAGCCGGCCGTCCGGGGAGCGCGTGCCCTCCGGGTAGATGCCCACCAGTCCGCCGTCCGCGAGGACCTGCAGCACCGGGCTGAGCCCGTCGAGGCTCACCCGGCCCCCGGAGCGGTCCAGGGGCACCTGACCGACGGCCTTCAGGAACCAGGCGATGATCTTCGACCAGAGCCCCCGGTTGCCCGTGAACAGTTCCGCCTTCGCAGGGAACGTGACCTGCCGGCGCAGCAGCGCCGGCATCACGAAGGTGTCCCCCGCTGCGAGGTGGTTGCTGGCGAGGATGGCGCCGCCGGTCTCTGGCACGTTCTCTTCGCCCTCGATCCGCGCCTGGAACAGCCATCGCACCACAGGTGCGAAGAGCAGGTTCTTGAACAGCTGGTAGTACATCAACGCCCTCCGCGGCCGGTGCCTCCCGACAGCCTACGATGCCCGCATGCAGGTGAGCGATTTCGCGAAGCCCTTCCAGGCCGACGGCGGCCCGGTCGGGGTGTTGTTCTGCCACGGCTTCACAGGATCACCATGGTCGCTGCTGGAGTGGGCGCAGGTGACCGCCGCGGCCGGTTACCGGGTGTCGCTCCCCCGCCTTCCCGGCCACGGCACGAGCTGGCAGGAACTCAATGTCACCGATTGGCGCGACTGGTACGGCGCTGCCGAACAGGCCTTCCTCGAGCTGCGCGCCAGTTGCGACACCGTCTACGTCACCGGCCTGAGCATGGGCTGCGCGCTCGCGCTGCGGCTGGCCGAGAAGTACCCCGACCAGGTGGCCGGCCTCGTGCTGGTGAATCCCGCTGTCATGGGCTACCCCAAGATGATGGCCGTGCCGATCCTGCAGCTCTTCCGCGCATCGGCGAAGGCGATTGGGTCCGACATCGCCGAGCCCGGTGTGCAGGAACTCGCCTACGCGCGGACGCCGCTGAAGGCTGCCAACTCGATGATGCGCATGTGGGTGGACGTACGTGCCTGCCTCGACCTCGTGGGCTGCCCGCTGCTGATCTTCCGATCGGCCACCGATCACGTCGTGCCAGCCGCGTCGACGGCGTTCGTGATCAGCCATGTGTCCAGCGACATGATCACCGAGCGGATCCTCGAACGCAGCTACCACGTGGCAACGATGGACCGCGACAAGGAGCAGATCTTCACCGAGTCGCTGCAGTTCTTCGCAGAACACTCAGCCTGACGGTGTACCAGCCGGTCACGCGGGCGAGTTCCTCTGCCGTCACCGCTTCCGAGTCGTGCGTGGCGCGGTCGAGCAGGTCGTCGGCCTTCGCACCCAGCTTCTCGCGCACCTGGTCGACGGCCAGCTGCGCCAGCGCGTAGCCGGTGAGGTCCTCCAGCTGCGTCGGCAGGGCCTGCGGCACCGGGTGGTCACGCAGGTAGGCCAGCACGAGCCCCCGGTTGCGGGTGGCTGTGGCGGGGTCGTTCCTCGCCGTCACCGACTCGGCCAGCCCTTCGACCGCCCAGGTCAGGGACCGCCCGGCAGGCACGCATGCCGAGTCGGTGGCCACGTGGACGGCCTCGTGCACGAGGGTGCTGTCGAGCCATTGGGCGGGCTGATCGAGGATCATCGGGTTGACGACGATCCGCGGGGTGCCGGTGCCGCAGGCGGTGAGGGAGGACGCGGTGTTTGCCAGCTCGTCTGTGATGGCCTGGAAGTCCGATCCGTCAGCGGGCACCTCCACCACCAGGCCGCCCTTCCAACCGGCCTCACCAGGCGGGGCGCTGCGAGCGACAGCCGCAGCGGCGCGATCAAGGCGCTCTACCCAGTCCCTGCGCTCGGACGCGTCGAGGCCGGAGCTCAGCAGCGTCCCGTGGATGGCAGGGGTGACGTCGACCGCGCCCAGCACCCAGATCGGGCGGTCGGGCGTGGGCGCGACCGCCCGGACCCGTCCAGTGGCACTTTCGAGCTCCAGGTGCAGGGTCCAGGTCGCCTGGCGCCGATCCCCCGGCATGGTCGCTGTGACCACGAGGGTCTGGCCGTCGGACTGGGTGAAGGTGGCTTCGGCGCCGCTGAGCACCGAGAACCACTCCCGACCGGCGGCGGAGCCGGACTTGTCGGTGGTGAAGATGTCGGCGAAAGCCTGGGGCTGGTCCTGCTGCAGCGCGGAGTTCAGGCGATCAGCAAGCGAACCGGGGGGGACCTGCGACGGCGCACAGCCGGCAAGGACGAGGAGCAGTGCTCCCGACCAGGCGCGGAGTCTCAGCCGACGACGCGGCGGGCACCGGACCACGGAGCCGGGTACGAGGCGAGCGACTGGATCACCAGGTCTGAGCGCGGGTTCCGGGCGTGCACGATCATGCCGTTTCCGATGTACATGCCGACGTGATGGATCGGGTGGTACCAGAAGATCAGGTCGCCGGGCTTGAGCTCGCTGCGGGACACCGCGCGGCCGACGTGCGACTGCGCCTGCGAGGAGTGCGGCAGCGAGATACCGACCGAGCGATAGGCGGCGAGCATCAGCCCGGAGCAGTCGAACTGGGTCGGGCCGGCGTGCGCCCACACGTACTGGCCGATCTTCACCTTGGACGTTGCGTAGTGCACCGCTCCGAGGGCCCGTGCGTTGGCAGAAGCAGGATCGATGGAGCTGGGATCCCAGCTGGAGCTGCCACCGTCAGCCTGGTTGAGCGCCTCACGGTCGGCTGCCGTGAGCTGCAGGACGAGTGCCTGCGCTGCGTCTACCTTGTCCTGCACGTCCTTCTTGAGCGCAGCGATCTTCTGCTCCTGCACGGCGAGCGCTGCCACCTCCGCAGCGGCGGTGCGCTGCATGTCGGTGAGGTTGGCCTGCTCGGCCTCGTGGGCCGCGAGCGTTGCGTTGATGTCGTCGTCGACCTTGCTGGCGGTGGACAGCCGGTCGAGCAGGGTCTCGGGGTCGCCACTGGTGAAGATCTGGACGGTGGTGTCCACCTCGCGGTTGCGGAACTGGTCCAGCGCGATCGCCCGCACCTGCTCACCGAGAGCGTCCACCTTCTCCTGCTGGGAGGCGATGTCGGCCTGCAGCACGGACAGCCGCTGCTTGCTCTCATCGAGTGCCTGGCTGGCGGCGTCGTAATCCTCGCCGACCTGGCTGGCTTCATCCTCGAGTTGCTGCACCTGCGCCTTGGCGTCCTTGATCTTCGTGGGCGTCGGAGAGGGCGACGGGGTGGGGGTGGGAGCTGCGTGGGCCGGACCAACCGTCTGACCACCGAGCAGCACCATGGCGGCTACCACCACGGCGAACGCAGAGCGCACGCCTGTAAGGTGCCGCATCAAATCCCCTCCCGCTGAAGCAAAGCTGAGAAAATCCTAAGGGAGGACGGCGGGATAGGCAACTCCTTCGAGATCGACAGGTGGCACGGACCTCACCAGACGCAGGGGCGGCAGCAGGCCGGAGTCAGCCATCACCTGCAGCGCGGCCTGCTCCTGGTCGTCCAGCAACACCTCGTCCTCCATAGGTCCGAGGAGTACTGAGATAACGCAGTCAGAGCAGGCCGGACCCCGGGCCCGGCAGGTGCCGCAATCGACATGCAGAACGTCCATGACCATATGGTGACGGTCCCCTCTGACACTTCCGCGCCGCCGGGCCTAGGCTGCGCCCATGGTCCGGCGGACGGCCTTCACGACGGCGGCCCTCGCCGCGGCGACACTGGTCGCGAGCACCGGCTGCACCGCGGCCCCGGCCTGGCAACCGGTCGCTGTACCGGCCGACTTCCAGCCGGCTTCCCTCGCCGCGACCGACACCGGCCTGCTGGTGGGCGGACGGCGGAACGGCGCGCCCCTGCTGGTGCAGGTGTCCGGCTCGGCCATCACCGGCACCGTCGACCTCGCACCGAAGGAGCCGTACGCAGAAGTTGCCGACCTGATCTCGGTGGCTGCCGACGGCGACACCGTGACCGCGATCGGCCGGGAGTTCGGCGGCGCGCACTCGAATCCGCGCCTCACCCTCTGGGACGGAAGCCTGCGCGCCAACCTGATCACCAGCCGGCCGCAGGAGTTCTTCACCTTCGGCGGCCACGACGCCGGTCCCCTGCTGGGGATCGAAACCGTCGGAGGCACGCCGGCGATCTTCGGCAGCCGGACGATCACAGCCGGTTCGGAGGGCGTGATCTGGACCCGCTCGGGCGCGACCTGGATCAAGCACACCGGGGTCGACCCGGCCCTGGTCTCCAATCCCGACCGCGTGCTCGGCTTCGGGGCCCTGACCGGGCTCGGTGACCGCCTCGTCGTCGCCGGCGACGAGGTCGGGTTGGCCGGCGGGGTCGTCCAACGCCCGTCGCTGTGGGTGGGCGGCCTCACCGGTGGCTGGCGGCAGGTGCTGCTGCCCGTGCCGTCCGACCTGCCGAAGGCTGCCGGGCAACTCTCCCGGGCCACCGGCGTCGACTGCCCTGCCGGGGCGAACGCCTGCTGGGTGGCCGGTTGGGTCCGGGGGCAACCAGTGGTCTGGCCGGTGACGATCGCCATGGATGGGACGCCCGTTGCCCGACCGGCGGCCCGCCTGCGGGGCACGGCGCCCATCGACGGCACCGATCCGGTCGCCCTTGTGACCAGCGTCGCCGGGCGGCCAGTGGTGTCCACCGGGGCGACGACACCCGGGCTACAGCTGGGCTGTCCCGACGAGTGGCGCGCCCTCGACACGCCGGACGGTCCGGTCACGGCGCTCGTCGGTAGCGGGTCCGGCCTCTACCTCATCGCGGGCGGGCGCCTGGAACGGCTTGAGCCGCGGCCCTGCTGACCGGAATTGTCTGCGGCAGGTCCTAGCGTCTCCTCTGTGACCACAGCAGCTTTCGCGCAGCCGAGCTTCGAGGACCTCGGCCGCCCGCTCTCGCAGGTCACGTTCTGCGTCGTCGACCTTGAGACCACCGGCAGCACCGGTGAGGACACGATCACGGAGTTCGGCGCTGTGAAGGTCTGCGGCGGCGAGGTGCTGGGCGAGTTCCAGACGCTGGTGAACCCGAGCAGCCACATCCCGGCACTGGTGGCGGTCCTGACCGGCATCACCGACCTCATGGTGGCCGGCGCACCGAAGCTGGCACAGGTGCTGCCGAGCTTCCTGGAGTTCTCCGCCGGCACCGTCCTCGTCGCGCACAACGCCGGCTTCGACATCGGCTTCCTCAAGCGGGCCTGCGCCGCGCTCGGCTATCCGTGGCCCAATCCCGAGGTGATCGACACCGTCGCCCTGGCCCGGCAGGTGCTGCTGCGCGACGAGGTGGCCAACGTGAAGCTGTCCACGCTGGCCGCCCACTTCCGCGCCACCACCACCCCCAACCACCGGGCACTGTCCGACGCCCGCGCCACCGTGGACGTGTTGCACGGTCTGCTGGAGCGCATCGGCAACCTGGGTGCCCTCACGATCGAGGACCTGTTCGAGTTCACCCGCAGGGTCTCCCCCGAGCGCAGGGCCAAGCGCGGGCTGGCCAACGGCCTGCCGGCGGCGCCGGGGATCTACCAGTTCATCGCAGAGCTCGCCGGGCCGGACGGGCGCAGCCGGCGCCAGGTGCTGTACGTGGGCAAGAGCCGCAACCTGCGCAAGCGCGTCGCCACCTACTTCACCGCGGCGGAGACCCGTCCGCGCATTGACGAGATGGTCAGGATCGCCACCGGGGTGGAGACCACGGTGTGCCGCACGCCGCTGGAGGCCGACGTCCTCGAGCTGCGGCTGATCGCAGCGCACTCGCCGCGCTACAACCGCCGCTCCAAGTTCCCCGAGCGGCAGGTGTGGCTGAAGCTCACGGTCGAGCCGTTCCCGCGGCTGTCGATCGTGCGGGCCATCGGCGCCGACGCTGCGGCGTACTTCGGGCCCTTCCGTCGCCGGCAGGCTGCCGAGCAGACGATGATGGCGCTCTACGACGCGTTCCCGATCCGCCAATGCACCACGCGGCTCTCGGCTAAGCGGGCCACCTCGGCCTGCGCGTTGAGCGGCATGGGCCGCTGCTGCGCCCCGTGTGAGCTCGCCGTCACGCCGGCGGAGTACTCCGAGCTGGTCGACCGGGTGCGGGCCAGCCTGCAGGCCGATGTCCGGCCGGTGCTGCGGGCCGGGGAGCCGCGACTGAACCAGCTGGTGCGCGCCGAGAGGTTCGAGGACGCCGCGGTGCTCAGCGAACGGCTGGAGGGATTCAGCAGGGCGGCACTGCGCCACCATCGGCTGGCCAGCCTCGCCCGGTGCCCGCAGATCGTCGCGGCCTACCGGTCCGAGCCGGGCTGGGAGATCCACGTGATCCGCCACGGCCGGCTCGCCGCAGCGGCGTTGGCACGGCCCGGTGAGGTGCCGCAACAGGTGGCACGGGACGCGGTGGCGACAGCGGAATGGGTAGCCCGTCCGATGGGGCCCGCCGCCGCGGCGATCGTGGAGGAGACCGAGCGGATCGCCGACTGGCTGGAGCGTCCCGGCGTCCGCCTGATCGAGATGGACGGGGAGTGGTGTTGGCCGCTGCGCATCGGCCCGACGGCCTCCGTGCAGATTAGGATCGGCGCATGATCACCGCGATTGTGTTCGTCAAGGCCGACGTTGCCCGCATTCCCGAGGTCGCCCAGAAGCTCGCCGACCTGTCGGGGGTGTCGGAGGTCTATTCGGTCACCGGCACGATCGACCTGATCGCCATGGTGCGGGTGCGCACGATCGATGAGGTCGCGACCACCGTGGCCGACCAGGTCAACAAGGTGCCGGGAGTGGAGGGCACGGAGACGCACATCGCGTTCCGGGCCTACTCCACCCACGACCTGGAGGCGGCTTTCGCCATCGGCTCCTAGCCTTCGGTGATCTCCACGGACTCGATCACGACCGGGTTCACCGGCTTGTCCATGCGGCCGGTCGGCACGGAGGCGATCTCGTCGACGACCTTGCGGGACGCCTCGTCCGCGACCTCGCCGAAGATCGTGTGCTTGCGGTTCAGGTGCGGGGTCGGGCCAACGGTGATGAAGAACTGCGAGCCGTTGGTGCCCTTACCCATCCGCAGGCCGGCGTTCGCCATGGCCAGCAGGTAGGGCTTGCTGAAGACCAGCTCCGGGTGGATCTCGTCGTCGAAGGCGTAGCCCGGGCCACCGGTGCCGGTGCCGAGCGGGCAGCCGCCCTGGATCATGAAGCCGGTGATCACGCGGTGGAAGCCGAGGCCGTCGTAGAAGTTGCCCTTGGTCGGGGCGCCCGTCTGCGGATCGGCGTACTCCTTGGTCCCGGTGGCAAGGCCGACGAAGTTGGCCACGGTCTTGGGGGCGTGATCGCCGAAGAGGTTGATCACGATGTCCCCGTGATTGGTGTGCAGTGTTGCCTTTTGGGCCATGCTGGCCTTCCTTTCTGTCCGGACCCCCCATCCTGACAGATGCTGTGTGCCGTAGCGCCGCTACGGGTACGGTGGTGA
>JADGPA010000148.1 GCA_017882685.1 Propionibacteriaceae bacterium
GAGTTGAAGCTGAAGTACTTGTTCAGCAGCATCCAGGTGAGTTCGTGCTCGAAGATCTCGGCGTCGACATCGGTGGCGAAGTAGCCGTTGTCCTCACCACCCTTGCGGTACGTCTTCACCACGCGGTCGATCAGCGCCTTCAGGCTCGTCTCACGCTGCTTGGTGCCCACGGCGCCGCGGAAGTACTTGGTGGTCACGATGGTGGAGGCGTTCAGGCTCCAGAAGTCGGGGAACTCCACGCCGCGCTGCTCGAAGACAACCTCGTTGGTCTTCCAGTTCGTCTGCACCACGTCCCGCAACTCCCAGGTGACCTGGTCGTACGGGTGCACCCCGGCCGTGGTGAAGACCCGATTGATCTTCAGACCCGGCGACTTCCGGCCTCCACGGGTGGCGGCCTTCGCGGTCTCGGTCATGGTTCGACTGCCTTTCGGTTTATCTGGGGGTAGGGGTGATCAGTTCGTGACCAGCGCGACACGGCGCAACTGGTCGATCTCGGCTTCGAAGTCTTCGACCGAGTCGTAGTGCTTGTAGACGGAGGCGAAACGCAGGTAGGCGACCGGATCCAGCTCACTGAGCGGTCCGAGGATCGCAAGGCCTACCTCGTCGGCGGGGATCTCCGCCTGGCCACTGGCCCTCAGGGTCTCCTCGACACGCTGGCCGAGCCGCGCGAGATCGGCCTCGGAGACCGGACGGCCCTTGCAGGCCTTCGCAACTCCGGTGATGACCTTCTCGCGGGAGAACGGCTCGACGACACCGGACCGCTTCACCACCACGAGTTGCATCTGCTCCAGCGTGGTGAAACGGCGCTCGCACATCGGGCACTGACGGCGCCGGCGGATGCTGGTGCCGTCCTCGGCGACCCGGCTGTCCAGGACCCTGGTGTCGGTGTGACGGCAGAACGGGCAGTGCACTCCTGGCTCCTTCCTGGGGACCGGGCCGGTGGATCCAACTGTGGACAGTGTGTGGATCACGAACACTATCTGTGGATGAACGACAACGCTGTAACTACTACATGTAGAGGTTACGCACGCCACGGGCGACTCGCAAGGCCAAGCGTGTGCGCGTGTCGCGGGAGGGGTGGAATTGCGCACGCCGGCTGGTCGATTACCCGACCAGCCGGCGTTGCCTTCGTGTTCACCCCTGCAGAGCCACCAGGGCCGGCTGGCCGCCGGGGGCCGGAACGCGGTCGTTGCTGACGCTGAGGAAGCTGGTGACCAGCACGACGGCAGCCGTGGCGATCAGTGCGAGGAAGAACACGACCATGACGGCCATCCCCCGGTCGGTGAGGCGCAGCGGCGCAGCCTGACCGGACGGACGGCCGGTGGACGGCGTCGGCGCGGTGACGAGCCGCGGCCGGGGACGAGCGGCGGTCTCGACGTGCCGCCAGCCGGTGGCCGCCGGACGCGTCGGGAGCGGAACGATCAGGTCGTCTACCAGCAGGGCGCTCATATCCATCTCCTTCATTACCGAACAGGTGTTCGATACCTGTCTACCCCAGAACGTCGCCCGGATCAAGCATGATTCGAACATTTGTTCGCCCGCGTGTCGGGCCTGGGATCATCCAAACAGCCGCCACTGACAGAACTTCTCCGAACTGTTGCGACACGTCGAACATGTGTTTGATTCCGGCCCCCGCCGGGGCTAACTTGCTGTGCATGCCAAGTAAGCTCGAACCCGTAAGCCGCAAGCGCGGTCGTCCGCGCAAGGAGGACATCGCCGCCCAGCTGGGCACGAAGGTCAGCCAGTTGCCCGACGGACCCGCCGACGCCGAGGGGCTCACGGCGAGGCAGCGTCGCATCCTCGAGGTGATCCGTGACGCGCTCGTCGATCGCGGCTACCCGCCGAGCATCCGCGAGATCGCCGACCGCGTGGGACTCGCCTCCTCGTCCTCGGCTGCGCACCAGCTGAAGGTGCTCCAGGCCAAGGGCTTCCTGTTCCGTGACCCGCACCGTCCGCGGGCGCTGGAGGTGCGGCTGCCCGACTCGATGTCCGCCCCCGACGAGGTCTCCTCGACCTTTGACCCCGACATCCCGCAGAACGCCCCGTCGGTGAGCGTTCCGGTACTCGGTCGCATCGCCGCCGGCGGCCCGATCCTGGCCGAACAGGCCGTGGAGGACGTCTTCGCCCTCCCCCGCCAGTTGGTCGGCGAGGGCACCCTCTTCCTGCTGGAGGTCAAGGGCGACTCGATGATCGAAGCCGCGATCTGCGACGGCGACTACGTCGTGGTCCGACAGCAGCCCGACGCCGTCAACGGCGACATCGTGGCAGCGCTCCTCGGTGAGGAGGCCACGGTGAAGACGTTCAAGCGCACGCCTGGCCAGGTGTGGCTGCTGCCGCACAATCCCGCCTATGAGCCGATCGACGGCAACGACGCCTCCATCCTCGGCAAGGTTGTCGCGGTCCTGCGTCGGGTGTAGCCATCCGTTTCGAGATCCGGGTCAAGCCCGGCGCCGGACGCACCAAGGTGGGCGGACGCTACGGCGCCGCCGCCCTCGTGGTTGCCGTCCAGGCACCCGCGGTGGACGGTAGGGCGACGGCAGCGGCCCTGGAGGCGCTCGCGAAGGCGCTCGGGTGTCCGTCCCGGGACGTGACCCTCGTCAGTGGTGCCACCCGCCGCACCAAGGTCGTCGCCGTACCCGACGTCCTGGCGCCGGTGGTTACTGCGCTGTTGGAGTCCTGAGCGCGCGCCTCAAGGCTTATCGGCCCCGAGGCGTCGCAGCGACGCGATCGCGGTTTCCGAGTCTGTGGTCATCCAGAAGTCCGGCATCGATGCGCGCAGATAGTTCCCGTAGCGGGCCGTGACGAGACGCGGATCCAGCACGGCCACGACCCCACGGTCGGTGAGCGTGCGGATCAGGCGTCCCGAGCCCTGCGCCAGCAGCAGGCCGGCATGAGTGGCAGCCACCGCCATGAAGCCATTCCCCCCGGCCTCTGCGACGGCCCGCTGCCGCGCCTGCATCAAGGGGTCATCCGGGCGCGGGAACGGGATCTTGTCGATGATCACGAGGCGGCAGGTGTCCCCCGGGACGTCGATGCCCTGCCACAACGAGAGCGTCCCGAACAGGCTGGCCTCGTCGTCGGCGACGAACGCCCTCGTCAGCTCGGCCAGGTGGGCGTCGCCCTGGCACAGGATGGTCCGGCCGGGGATCTGGATGCGGCAGTGCACGGCCGCGGTCTCAGCGGCCCGCTGAGATGCGAACAGGCCCAGGGTGCGCCCACCGGCCGCCCACACCAGTTCTGCGATCTCCGCCAGCACTTCGGGGCTGATGCCGTCGCGGTGCGGGGGTGGCAGGTGCCTGGCGACGTAGAGGATGCCTTGGCGCCGGTAGTCGAAGGGCGACCCGACGTCGATTCCACGCCACGGGGCCGGGTCCTTGCCTTCCAGGCCCACCGAAGCGGCAACCGCGGCGAAGTCGCCACCGATGCGCAGCGTTGCAGAGGTGAGCACGACAGGATGCTCGTCGAAGATCTTGCTGCGCAGCAGGCCCGCGACCGTGAGCGGGGCGCAGTTCGCCTGCCGCCCGAAGCGTTCGCTTTCCGACACCCAGATCACGTCGAGCTCTGACAGGCCGGCCATGCGCTCGGCGATGTCGAAGACCTCCTGCGCTGCCGCTTGCGCCTGGCGCCGATCGGCGTCCTCCTCGCCCCCACCCAGGCCCGAGGTCGCCTTCCTCGCCGCGTCCCTGACCGAACGGAACGCGTCGACCATCCCGGCGTCCGGGTCGAGCACCCGCCCGACCTCCGCGTCGTCCAGGCCAAGCTGCAGGGTGTCGGCGGCGTCGAGGAACGCCAGCCCGGTCTCGTCGGTCAGCCAGGTGAGGCACCGCTTCGCCACCCGCTCGACCTGTTGAGGGCTCAGCTCCACGCTCGCCGCCCCGGTGACCCGCGCGACCAACTCGTGTGCCTCATCGATCACGGCGGCGTCGTACTCGGGCAGGGCCGTCCCGCCGTGCAGCGCGTCGATGGCCAGCAGCGCGTGGTTGGTGACCACCAATTGGCTTTGCCGTGCCCGGTCTCTCGACGCCTCAACGAAGCACTCGCTGCCGAACGGGCACCGCTGGGCTCCGAGACATTCACGCACCGGCACGGAGACCTGCGCCCAGGACTGCGGCCCGTGGCTGGGTGCATCGTCACGGTCGGCCAACCCGCCGTCGGTCGCCTGCTCCTCCGCCCAGGTGCGCAGCGCGACGACCTCTGCGCCCGCGGCGGTTGTGGCTGCGGGGTCGGGCACGAGCGCGTCCTGTTCGACGCCCCCGCTCTCGCGGACCCGCAGCAGGCAGGCGTAGTTGCTGCGTCCCTTGACCACCGCGTGCTTGATCACCTTGCCGGTCACCTGCTCGCAGGCCGCCACCGCCGCGGGGATGTCCTTGGTCGCCAGCTGCGCCTGGAGGGCCAGCGTGGCCGTGGCGATCACCACCCGCCCTTCCGGGTTCTCGCTGAGCGCTGCGAGCGCTGGTGCAAGGTAGCCCAGCGACTTGCCGGTGCCCGTACCGGCCTGGACGAGCAGGTGCTCACCGTCTTGGATGGTGTGGGCCACTTCCGCAGCCATCTCGGTCTGGCCAGGACGCTCGTCGCCGTCGATCGCCTCGATCGCCGCAGTGAGGATCCGGCCGGTCAGCTCAGGTGTCGGCATCGATCGCGTAGCGCGCCAGCTCGCCAGCGAGGTCGGCGTTCACACGGGCGACAACGCGGGTGCCGAGCTCGGTGTGGTCGCTGGAGACGAACTCGCCGGTGGTGTGGATGCGGTTGATCAGGTCGCCCCGGTCGTAGGGCACGAGGGCGTGCACCTCAATCGCGGGTCGCGGCAGCCGTTCCTCCAGGCGGGCGCGGAGGGCGTCCATGCCCTCCCCCGTGCGCGCGGAGACGAACACTGCGTCGGGGAACCGGCCGCGCAGGGCCATCAGCATGTCCGCATCGGCGGCGTCGATCTTGTTGATGACAAGCTGCTCAGGTACCTCGGCAGCACCGATCTCGTTCAGCACGGTGCGGACGGCACTCACCTGGCCGAAGGGGTCGGGGTCAGCGGCGTCAACCACGTGCAGCAGCAGGTCGGCGAGGACCGACTCCTCCAGCGTGGAACGGAAGGCCTCCACGAGGTCGTGCGGGAGATGGCGGATGAAGCCGACGGTGTCGGTGAGGGTGAACACGCGGCCATCGGCGGTCTGGGAGCGGCGGGTGGTGGGGTCGAGCGTGGCGAACAGCGCGTCCTCCACCAGCACGCCGGCCCCGGTGAGCCGGTTCAGCAGCGAGCTCTTGCCTGCGTTGGTGTAGCCGACGATCGCAGCGCTGGGCACCTGGTTGCGGGAACGCTGGGAGCGTTTGGTGTCGCGCACAGAGTCCAGGTCCCGCAGGCGGCGCCGCAGGATGGCGATGCGGGTCTTGATGCGGCGCCGGTCGGTCTCGATCTTGGTCTCGCCGGGGCCACGGCCGCCGATGCCGGCGCCGGCTGCCGCACGTCCGCCGGCCTGGCGCGACAGGTTGCCGCCCCAGCCGCGCAGCCGCTGGCGCAGGTACTGCAGCTGCGCCATCTCGACCTGGGCCTTGCCCTCTGAGCTCTTGGCGTGCTGGGCGAAGATGTCGAGGATCAGGGCGGTGCGGTCGATCACCTTCACCCCGACCTTGTCCTCGAGGTTGCGCAGCTGGGCGGGCTCGAGCTCGCCGTCGCAGATCACGGTGTCCGCGCCGGTGGCGATCACGACCTGGCGCACCTCGTCGACCTTGCCCCGGCCGATGAACGTTGCCGGGTCCGGCGCCTTGCGCTTCTGCACAAGGCCCTCGAGCACCTCCGAGCCGGCCGTCTCGGCAAGCAGTTTCAGTTCTGCCATCGCGTAGTCGATGTCGTGGTCACTGCTGCCGGTCCAAACGCCGACGAGAACCACACGCTCCAGCTGGAGTTCGCGGTACTCGACCTCGCTGATGTCGGCCAGCTGCGTGGACATGCCCGCGACCCGGCGCAACGACAGCCGGTCGGCCAGGTCCTGCTGGTCGCCGTCGACCTCTTCGGGATCGGGCTCTTCGTAGAACGGTTCAGTCATTGTCTTCTCAGGTTGGCAGTAGGCAGGTGCCGCGCGCCACGACGACAGCAGGGCCGATGAGGACGGCCTCAGGACCGGTCAGGTCAACCTCCAGCGTGCCACCGATGACCTCGACAGTGCAGTGGTCAGACTGCCCTGCTGCGGCGGCGGCAGCAACGACACCGGTACCGCAGGACTCGGTCTCGCCCACTCCACGCTCGTGGACGCGCAACCGGATATGTCCGGGAGCCTCGCGGACGACGAACTCGGCGTTGACCCCGTTCGGGAACGCGGTGGCTGGTTCCCAGGCCGGCGCGACGGTGAGATCGAGAGCTGCCAGCTGCGCGTCGGACTCGAGTTCGGCGACGGCATGGGGGTTCCCGACATCGACGGAGGTGGCCGGCCAGCTGTCCCCGCCGACCGTCAGCCGCACGTCGCTGCCGCGGGTGGCGGGCCCCATCGTGACCGCGATCCTGCCGTCGGGCAGAAAGCGTCCGGTGCGGAGCCCCGCGCGGGTGGCAACGCTGACGCGTTCGCCGGTGACCAGCCCTTCCTCCTCCAGGTAGCGCAGGAACACGCGAACGCCGTTGCCGCACATCTCGGCGATCGAGCCATCGGCGTTGCGGTAGTCCATGAACCAGACGTCGGGCTCGCCGGACCACTCGGGGACCTGGTTCGCGCGGACGGCGCGCAGGATGCCGTCGGCGCCGACGCCACCGCGCCGGTCGCACAGGAAGGCGACCTGCCCTGCGCTCAGGTCGAGGAGGTTGTCGGGGTCGGCGAAGACGACGAAGTCGTTCCGGGTGCCGTGACCCTTCGCGAAATCCAGCAGCATGCCGTGCCTCCTACGATCCGAGCAGCACCCTACCCCGCACGGCCGACGCCATCGTTGCGGCGGGATCCTCCGCGGGGAGCCATTCGATCCTGGGGTCGCGCCGGAACCAGCCCAACTGCTTGCGCGCGAAGCGCCGGGTTCCGGCGATGGTCGCTTGCATCGCTTCCGCCTCGGTCAGTTCGCCGTCCAGGAAGGCGAGCACCTGCCGGTAGCCCAGCGCTCGCCACGCTGTCCGGCCCTCGCGGATGCCGCGGTCCACCAGCCCGCGGACCTCGTCGACGAAGCCGTCGGCCCACATCTGGTGCACCCGGGCCTCGATGCGGGCGTCCAGCACGTCCCGCGGCACCTCGAGGCCGTACTGGAGCACGTCGGGCAGCGCGTAGTGCCACCCGGGAAGGGTGGAGGTGTAGCTGCCGGTCAGCTCGATGACCTCGAGCGCGCGGACGGTGCGGCGCGCGTTGCCGGGCAGGATGCCGGCGGCGGCCTGCGGGTCGAGCGCTACCAGCCGCTCGTGCAGCGCCGCGGGGCCAACCTCGTCCAGTTCAGCCTCCAGCCTGGCCCGGACTGCGGCGTCCGTGCCGGGGAAGTCGATCTCGTCGAGGATGGCATGCACGTACAGCGCGGACCCTCCGGCGAGGATGGGCACCACCCCGGCAGCCCTGAGATCAGCGATGGTGGCTCGGGCGATTGCCTGAAAGTCGGCAACGGTTGCCGCGCGGGTGACGTCCATGATGTCGACCAGGTGGTGTGGCACCCCCCCGCGCTCTGTGAACGTGGGCTTGGCTGTGCCGATGTCCATGCCGCGGTAGACCAGCATCGAGTCGGCGTTCACGACCTCGGCCGTGATTCCGTCCGGCTCGAGCAGCCGGGCCACCGCGACGGCCATGGCGGTCTTGCCGCTGGCCGTCGGTCCATTGATGGCCAGCACCGGGATCGTCACAGCCGTCATTGTGCCAACTGATTCCTGATTCGTCCTTGGCAGGACCCCTTCGGGGGCACACAATGGAAAGCAACGCCGAGATGGGCTCGGCCCCGGAGCGAAAGGAGGTCGCATGGATATCGTCGAACAGATCGATGGTGCCGTGACCGACCACGAAGCTGACATCAACCAGGGAATCGACCACGTCGGAACCTGATTGACGAAGACCGGCGGCCGGTACGCGGCCCAAGTGGATCAGGCCCAGGGTTCAAGGACCAGTTGGGTGGAGCTGCTGACACAGCCCAGTAATTTGATCCGCTGATCTGGCGCAGGACGGTCGTCCTGCAGCTACGACGAACCCGAGGGGTCGGTCTAGAGGCCGGCCCCTCGGTCATACTCCCGGACACGTTTCGGCATCCCAAGATTGGCGCCCACGACCGCAGGAATCGCCTGCCGAGCGGCCCAGGCGTCGCCGCCACGGGTGCGGCGCAGGTCGATCAGGCCACCATCAGCGTTCAGGTGGTGCGGCGCGGCGTAGCTGATCACCACATCGGCAAGGTCGCCGGGACGGGGCCGGTCAACCGCGGCCTCCGGGACGGCGACGTGTACCAGCCGGTTGTCGCGCGCGCGGCCTGACATCCGGTGGGTGGCTGCGTCCTTGCGGCCCTCGCCGTCGGCGAAGAGCACTTCCACCCTCTGGCCCCCAATCTTCTGGTTCTCCGCCCAGGCGATCTCTCCGACAAGGTCGACGAGCCGCTCGTAGCGTTCCTGCACGACCGGGCGGGCGATCTGGTCGGGCATCGTGGCGGCCGGGGTGCCGGGACGGATCGAGTACTGGAAGGTGAATGCCGCAGAGAAGCGGGAGGCGCGCACCACGTCGAGGGTCGCGGCGAAGTCGTCCTCGGTCTCGCCGGGGAAGCCGACGATGATGTCGGTGGTGATGGCGGCGTGCGGGATGGCCGCCCGTACCCGGTCGAGGATGCCGAGGAACTTCTCGCTGCGGTAGGAGCGGCGCATGGCTTTCAGGACGGCGTCGGAGCCCGACTGCAGCGGCATGTGCAGCGACGGCATCACGTTCGGGGTCTCTGCCATGGCTGCGATCACGTCGTCGGTGAACGCGGCGGGGTGGGGTGAGGTGAACCGCACCCGCTCGAGGCCGTCGATGCCGCCGCAGGCCCGCAGCAGTTTCCCGAAAGCGCCGCGGTCGCCGAACTCGACGCCGTAGCTGTTCACGTTCTGGCCCAGCAGGGTGATCTCCTGCACGCCCTCGTCAACCAGGGCGCGCACCTCGGCGAGGATGTCGCCAGGCCTGCGGTCGGACTCCCTGCCGCGCAGGGCCGGCACGATGCAGAAGGTGCAGGTGTTGTTGCAGCCGACACTCACCGACACCCAGGCCGCGTACGCCGAGTCGCGCCGGGTCGGCAGGGTCGACGGGAAGCGCTCCAGGGACTCCAGGATTTCCACCTGGGCCTCTGACTCGACGCGGGCGCGCTCCAACAGGACGGGCAGCGACCCCAGGTTGTTGGTGCCGAACACCACGTCGACCCACGGCGCCTTGTCGACAACCACCTGGCGGTCCTTCTGCGCCATGCAGCCGCCGACCGCGATCTGCATGCCCGGGTGGGCCAGTTTCTCGGGTGCAAGGTGGCCGAGGTTGCCGTACAGGCGGTTGTCGGCGTTCTCGCGCACGGCACAGGTGTTGAACACCACGACGTCGGCCTGGGTGCCCGGGCCTGCGGGCGCGTAGCCGGCGTCGATGAGAACCCCGGCGATGCGCTCGGAGTCGTGCACGTTCATCTGGCACCCGTAGGTGACCACCTCGTAGGTGCGCATGTCGGCGTATCCTACCTAGTCATTTGGCCAAGGTCACTTGACCGAGTCTCATTTGGCCAGCGCGATCGCCCTCGACTCGCGCACCACCGTCACCTTGATGTTGCCGGGGTAGGTGAGCTCCTCCTCCACCCGCTTGGCGATCTCGCGAGCGATCACCTGCGACTGGGCGTCATTGACGAGTTCGGGGACAACCATTACCCGGATCTCGCGGCCTGCCTGCATGGCGAACACCTTGTCCACGCCCTCGTGCTCCTTGGCGATGTCCTCCAGCCGCTGCAGCCGCTTCACGTACATCTCGAGGCTCTCCCTGCGGGCGCCGGGACGGCTGCCGCTGATCGCGTCCGCTGCCTGGGTGAGGACTGCCTCCACCGTGCGTGGTTCGACCTCATTGTGGTGGGCCTCGATGGCGTGGACGATGTCGGGGTGCTCGCCGTGGCGGCGGGCGAGGTCCGCGCCCACCTTGGCGTGTGAACCCTCCGCCTTGTGGGTGAGGGCTTTGCCGATGTCATGCAGGAAGGCGGCGCGGCGACAGATCTCCGGGTCGAGACCCAGTTCGGCAGCCAGCAGGGCGGCGATGTGGCCGCACTCGATCAGGTGCTTGAGCACGTTCTGGCCGTAGGAGGTGCGGTACTGCAGGGCGCCGAGGATTGGTAGCAGCCCGGGGGCGAGGTCGGTGATGCCCATTTCGATCAGCGCGTCCTCCGCTGCGCGGATACACAGTTCCTCCACACGCCGCTGACTGCGCTCGTGCACCTCTTCGATCCGCGCGGGATGGATGCGGCCGTCGGCAATCAGTTCGGTGAGGGTGAGGCGTGCGGTCTCGCGACGGACGGGGTCGAAGCAGGACAGCAGGACGCTCTCGGGGGTGTCGTCGATGAGCACGTTGACGCCGGTGATCTGCTCGAAGGCCCGGATGTTGCGACCCTCCCGGCCGATGATCCGGCCCTTCATCTCGTCCCCGGGCAACGGCACGGCGGCAACGACCGATTCGGTGGTCTGCTCCGCGGCGATGCGCTGGATGCTGGTGACGATGATCGCTCGCGCCCTCGCTTCGCCATTCTGCTTGGCCTCGGACTCGATCTCCCTGGTCAGCTGTGCAGCATGCAGGCGGGCGTCCTTCTCCACGTGGGCCATCAGCTCGACCCGGGCGTCCTCTGCCGACAGGCCGGCGACCGCCGACAGCGCCTGCGTCTGCTGCGCCTCTGCCTCGTCCAGGAGCGCTTCGCGCCGGTCGAGTTCTTCGCCGATCTGGTCGAGGTGGGCCTCGCGGTTGTGAAGCTCGGTGAGGTACCGGTTGAGCCGGTCCTCGCGCTCTGCAAGGAGTTCCTCGCGGCGATCGGCCGCCTGGCGCCGGGACCGGAGTTCCTCGTCCTGTGCTGCCGGGGGGACGTTGGCCACCGGTGTCGGTCCGGGCAGCCGCGGGCGATCGGGCCGGCCGGTCTGCTGCGGGCCACGCCGGGCCGGCTGCCGGCTCTTGCCCACTTGCTGACCGCGTACCAGGACCACCAGGAGAACCACTACGGCGAGCGTAACCAGCGCGAGAACACCCACTGCGATCCCCAGCATGATCGTCGCGTCCATGGCGTCCTCCTTTGGCGGGTGCGGGGACGCCAAGGGCCCGGAACTCAAGCGAACACGGCAGGGCCGAGGGCGCTGCCAAGCACTACCGGCGGAGCCGGCACAGTTATCAACGGGGTTTCAGCCCCAGGGAATCGTCAAATCGCTCAAGAGTCGGGTCCGCAGGCGTACCCAAGGGCAGGCTAGGGCTACCCACGACCAATCGCAAGCATTGAGCCCAGCGACCTCAGTCGAAGTCCTCGGACTCCCGAAGGTCGGCCAGTGCCTCGCGTGTCACCTGGGCCACGACGGACGCGGGGAAGCCCCGGCGGGCCAGTGCGCCGGCCAGCCGGCGGTATCTGACAGCGGGCTCCAGACCGGCCAACGCTGTGGCCTTGCGGGCGGCGAAGCCCCTGGCCACCTCGTAGTCGCGTTCGGCCTCGAGCTCGTTGGCGACCTCGTCGATCAGATCGGAGTCGACGCCCTTCTCGGCCAGTTCACCCAGCAGGACGCGGCGGCTCTTCTGCCGCCGGCCGCCAGCCGCCAGCCAGTCACGGGCGAACACGGCGTCATCGATCAGGCCCACTTCGGTGAGCCGGTCGAGCACGCTCTCCGCGACCTCTTCTGGCACATGCTTGCGAGCCAGCGCCCGTGCCAGTTCGACCCGGGTGCGGGCCCGCACCGTCAGCTGCCGCAGGGCGATATCGCGCGCGACCCCGTAAGGATCAGAGTCTGGCCCGTCCGGGACCTCGACCTCGTCGTCCTCCATGGCTGGACTCAGAACTCGACCTCGCCGGTGACCGGGTCGATGCCGTCCGGCACGCCTTCTGCGACCACGCCCACACCGAGCTTGGTGAGGATCCGCTTCTCGATCTCGTCGGCCATCTTGGGGTTGTTCTTCAGGTAGGCGCGGGCGTTCTCCTTGCCCTGGCCCAACTGGTCGGCCTCATAGGTGAACCAGGCGCCCGCCTTGCGGACGATTCCGTTCTCCACGCCCATGTCGATCAGGCTGCCCTCACGGCTGATGCCCAGGCCGTAGATGATGTCGAACTCGGCCTGCTTGAACGGCGGGGCCACCTTGTTCTTCACGACCTTCACCCGGGTGCGGTTGCCGACCATCTCGGCGCCGTCCTTCAGCGTCTCGATGCGCCGCACGTCGAGCCGGATCGAGGAGTAGAACTTCAGTGCCCGGCCACCGGTGGTGGTCTCGGGCGAGCCGAACATGACGCCGATCTTCTCGCGCAGCTGGTTGATGAAGATCGCCGTGGTGTTCGACGTCGACAGGGCTCCGGTCATCTTCCGCAGCGCCTGGCTCATCAGCCGGGCCTGGAGGCCGACGTGGCTGTCGCCCATCTCGCCCTCGATCTCAGCCCGCGGCGTGAGCGCGGCCACCGAGTCGATCACGACCAGTGCAAGCGCACCGGAACGCACGAGCGTGTCGGCGATCTCGAGGGCCTGCTCGCCGTTGTCGGGCTGGCTGACCAGGAGGGCGTCGGTGTCGACACCGAGCTTGGCCGCGTAGTCGGGGTCGAGGGCGTGTTCTGCGTCGATGAAGGCGCAGATACCGCCTCCGGCCTGGGCGTTGGCGATGGCGTGCAGCGCCACCGTGGTCTTGCCGCTGGATTCCGGCCCGTAGATCTCAACGACCCGTCCGCGCGGCAGCCCGCCGATGCCGAGGGCCACGTCGAGCGCGATCGACCCGGTGGGGATCACCTCCATCGTCACCCTGATCTCGTCACCGAGCCGCATCACCGACCCCTTGCCGTGCTGCTTCTCGATCTGCGCCAACGCCGCAGCGAGCGCCTTCTCCCGGTCCGCAATCGCCATCTGCTGCGTCCTTCCCATCTGGATGTACCTGCCCGTCGTCAACACCCTAGGCACCGCCTCCGACAATCGGTCAGAGAGCTAAGGGGCTGTGGAAAACCCACGGCTTGCCGGGTGTTGGCCCACAGCCTAGGCGAACAGGTGTTCGAAATGACAGCGACACACCGAGGTGGTCAGCGTTCCCGCAGGGGTAGTTCGAGGGCGTCCCAGGCCGCCAGCCAGATCTGCTTGCAGGGAACCCCGCCGGCCAGCGCCTGGCTCACCGTCCGTTGCCCGAGGGCACCCAGGACGACCGTCTCGGACCACATCAGGGAGTAGCCGCTACCGAGGTGTGTCTCCAGCCGGGCGCGCAGGTCAGCCTCGCGCATCCGTTCGGCTCAGGCTGCCACGCGGTGGCTGCGCACCGGGAGCTGGGTGATGCCGGAATGTGCGTCCACCTTGTCGGACACCGTCCGCAGCACGTTCGACAACGGCACGTCCAGGGCTCCGCAGATCGCATTCAGCAGTTCTGAGGAAGCTTCCTTCTGGCCGCGTTCGATCTCGGAAAGGTAGCCGAGGCTCACCCGAGCCCTGCCCGAGACCTCGCGAAGGGTAAGGCTCGAGGACGTGCGCAACTCCCTGAGGGACTCACCGAGCAGCTCCCGCATCAACAGCGGTCGCTCGCGCACTTCCTGGATCATGGGTTCGACTCTACCTGTTCCATCCTCGTAGCTCACCGGCGACGCCTCAACGCCACGCGGGAAGTCGTTGTTCCCTCGACGTCAGTCGGCAGCCAGCGCTCCGGCCACAAGGGCAAGTGCCGCCTGCACAGCAGCAGTCCGGACGGCAGCCCTGTCGCCGGTGAAGTCGTAGCGGACGGCGGTCGCAGCCAGCGTGGGCCCCGCGATTCCCACCCAGACCTCGCCCGGCTCGTGGCCGTCCTGAGAGGCGGGACCGGCAACCCCGGTGGTGGCAACGGCCCAGTCTGCTCCCGTTGCTGCCCGTACCCCTGCTGCGAGGGCGATCACCGTCGGTTCGGAGACCGGGCCAACTGCGGCGAGGAGGTCGGCGTCCACGCCGGCGAGGCGATGCTTCATCGGCGTGGCGTAGGCAACGACGCCGCCGACGTAGGCTGCCGAAGCCCCCGGGACGGCGGTGATGGCTGCGCCGAGCAGTCCGCCGGTCAGCGACTCGGCCGTAGCCAGCGTCTGGCCCCGCGCCGTGAGCGCGGCCACTACGTCTGCAGCGGGATCAGGCCTGTCCACTCTTTGCCTTGATCGCCTCTGCGCGCAGGCGCCACGCGTCGCGCACATACATGCCGCCGGTGACCACCGTGAGCACGAACGCCGCCCCCATGACGAGCCAGGAGAGCACGAACCAGAACGGCAGGATGGTCTGCAACGGCGGCATCGGGTACGGCAGGAACATGATCAGGGCGATGGACTGCAGCACCGTCTTCAGCTTGCCGCCGGCTGCCGCTGCCATCACCTCGTACTTGAGCATGACCACACGCATCCAGGTGATGCCCCACTCGCGGACGAGGATGATGATCGTCACCCACCAGGGCAGTTCGCCGAAGATGCTGAGCGAGATGAACGCTGCGCCGGTGAGGGCCTTGTCCGCGATCGGGTCCCACAGCTTGCCGAAGTCGCTGACCAGGCCGTAGCGCCGGGCGATCCTGCCGTCGAAGAGATCGGTGAGAATGGCGACAACGAACGCTGCGGTCGCGCCAAGGCGCCAGGTGAACTCGGTTGGGTGCAGGAAGAGCAGGAACAAGAAGACCGGGACCAGCACGAGGCGAAGAACGGTCAGCGCGTTCGGGAGCCAGTGGGGCACACCCGCGCCGATCGGCCGCTGCGTCATTGCCCCTCCAGCTCTACGACGAGATCAACCCCGTCCGTGGCCGAGACATTACCCCAGACCATGACACCCGGAGCCAACAAGTCGCCGACGCCGCTGATCGTGGTGCTGCCGTCGGTCTCCGGGCCCTGGTGCGCTGCCCGTCCCAGCGGGGCACCATCGTCGGTCGAGCCCTCCACCAGCACGCGGACGCGCTCGCCGGTGCGCTGCTCCGCTCGCTGCGCAGACGCCTCGTCGCACAGGGTTGCGAGACGGTCGACGCGGTCGCTGATGACGTCGTCGGTGAGCTTGCGGTCCAGCGTCGCACCCTCGGTGCCCTCCTCGTCGGAGTAGCCGAACACGCCGACGGCGTCCAGCCGGGCAGCAGCGAGGAAGTCGGCAAGGACGTTGACGTCCTCCTCGGTCTCGCCGGGGAAGCCGACGATGACATTGCTGCGCACGCCGGCCTCGGGACGGACGGTGCGGATGCGCTCCAGCAGTTCGAGGAAGGAGTCGGCGTCGCCGAAGCGCCGCATCCGCCGCAGCACGGCAGCAGAAGCGTGCTGGAAGGGCAGGTCGAAGTACGGCAGGACGCCCTCCAGGCTCAGCATGGCGTCCAGCAGGGTGGGACGGACCTCTGCCGGCTGCAGGTAGGACACCCGGATCCAGTCGAGCCCGTCGACCTTCGCCAGGCCCGCCAGCAGGCGTTCGAGGTTGGTGCCGAGGTCCTTGCCGTAGGCGCTGGAGTTCTCGCTGACCAGCACTACCTCGCGGACGCCGGTCTCGACGAGCCATCGCGCCTCCGCGACCACTTCTGCCACCGGACGGGAAAGGTAGGAACCGCGGAAAGCGGGGATCGCGCAGAACGCGCAGCGGCGGTCGCAGCCGGAGGCGATCTTCAGCGATGCTGTCGCCCCGCCGCCGAGCCGGTGGCGCAGCACGCGCGGACCGCTGGCAGGGGCCAGCCCAACGGGGAGGTTGGCGTGGCCGTGGCCGGGGACGGACAAGCCGACCGCACCGGCGGGTCGCGCAACGGGCGTCACCGGCAGCAGACTCCGGCGGTCCCTCGGTGTGTGGGCCTCGTGGTGGCCACCGGCGAGGATCCAGTCCAACCGCTCTGCGATGTCGGGGTAGTCGTCGAAGCCGAGAACGGCGTCCGCCTCAGGCAGCGATGCCGCCAGTTCCGCGCCGTACCGCTCCGCGAGGCAGCCGACGGCGATGACGGCCCTGGTTGTGCCGTTGCCCTTGTGGTCGGAGGCGTCCAGCAGCGTGTCGATCGAGTCCTTCTTGGCTGCGTCGATGAAACCGCAGGTGTTCACGACGATGGCAGCCGCGGCGTCCGGATCGGAGACGAGGGTGAACCCGCCGGCGGCAAGACGCCCTGCCAATTCCTCGGAGTCCACCTCGTTTCGCGCGCAGCCGAGGCTCACCACGTGCACCGGCGTTGTGCCCTTCAACCCAGAACTCACCCGGGCCACGCTACCTCAGCCAGCGCGCAACGCTGCCAGTACCTCATTCAGGTCATCGGGCTTGACAAGCACCTCGCGGGGCTTCGAACCCTCCGAGGGGCCCACCACTCCCCTGGTCTCGAGGATGTCCATGAGCCGTCCGGCCTTGGCGAAACCGACCCGCAGCTTGCGCTGGAGCATCGAGGTGGAACCCAGTTGCAGGTTGATGATGAGCTGTGCGGCCTCCAGGACGAGCTCGAGGTCGTCGCCGATGTCCTCCGCGACTGCCCTGCCCGAATCGCTGTGGACGATGAGGTCCTCGCGGTACTGCGGGGCCATCTGTTCGGTGACCTGCTTGACCACCGCGCGGATCTCGGCCTCGGTCACCCAGGAGCCCTGCACGCGCAGCGGCTTCGACTGGCCCATCGGCAGGAAGAGGGCATCACCCTGGCCGACGAGCTTCTCCGCACCGGGGGTGTCGAGGATGACCCGGGAGTCGACCATCGAGCTGGTGGCGAACGCGAGCCGGGAGGGCACATTGGCCTTGATCAGGCCGGTGACCACGTCGGTGGAGGGACGCTGCGTCGCGAGCACGAGGTGGATGCCGGCGGCCCGGGCCAACTGGGTGATCCGGACGATCGAGTCCTCGACATCGCGGGGGGCCACCATCATCAGGTCGGCCAGCTCATCGACGATCACCAGCAGGTACGGGTAGGGGGCGAGCACACGCTCCGAGCCCGGCGCCAGCTTCACCTGGCCGCCGCGGACGGCCTTGTTGAAGTCGTCGACGTGCCGGAAGCCGAAAGCGGCCAGGTCGTCGTAGCGCGCGTCCATCTCGCGGACGACCCACTGCAGCGCCTCCGCTGCCTTCTTCGCGCTGGTGATGATCGGGGTGACCAGGTGCGGGATACCTTCGTAGTGGGTGAGCTCGACCCGCTTGGGGTCGACCAGCAGCATCCGGACCTCTTCGGGCGTCGCCCGCATCAGCACGGAGGTGATCAGGGAATTCACGAAGCTGGACTTGCCCGAGCCGGTGGCGCCGGCAACCAGCAGGTGCGGCATCTTGGCCATGTTGGCCACCACATAGCCGCCCTCGACGTCCTTGCCGAGGCCGACGGTCATCGGGTGGTGGTCGTTGCGGGCCCGGTTGGAGCGCAGCACGTCGCCGAGGGAGACGATCTCCTTGTCGGCGTTGGGGATCTCGATGCCGATCGCCGACTTGCCGGGAATGGGCGAGAGGATCCGGACATCGGCGGAGGCGACGGCGTAGGCGATGTTCTTGCCGAGCGCTGTGACCTTCTCCACCTTTACGGCGGTGCCGAGCTCCACCTCGTAGCGGGTGACGGTCGGGCCGCGGGTGTAGCCGGTGACGGTGGCGTCGATCTCGAACTGTCGCAGCACCTCTGTGAGCCGCTGGACGATCACGTCGTTGGCCTGGCTGCGGGCCTTCGGTACGGAGCCCGGCTTGAGGATGGACGGATCCGGCAGGGTGTAGACGATGTCGCCGGAGATCGGCGGCTGCTCTGCCCGCAGCGGCCCGGGCGACATCACCGGCACCTCCAGCGGAGGCTGCACCGGCTTGCCCTTCGCCCTGCCGGCCGTCGGGCCGGCGGCGATCAGTTCTGTGACCTCGTCCGCCGGGTCGAGCTCCGGCTCGGGCTCGTCGACGATCGGGGTGTCATAGGCACGGTGCTGGGCGCCGTACTCGATCTCGTCCTGCTTGGGACGGCGGAAGCGTTCGCGCAGGGCACCCAGCCGCTGACCCAGTTCGCTCATCGGGATGCCGGCGATCACCAGCACGCCAAAGCCGGTCAGCAGCGCCAGCACGGGCACGGCACCCCAGACGGTCAGCAGGCGGACGGTGAGCGAGGAGGAGATGTAGCCAAGGAAGCCGCCACCGTCGCGGACGAGGGCAGGTTCTGCGTAGCGCGGTACGCCCGCGGTGACCTGGATGAGTCCGAGGATGCCGAAGAGCGCGGACAGCCAGCCGACCAGCTGGCGTCCGGCGGTGCCGTGGCGTTCGGGGTGGCGCAGCGTCCGCCAGGCCATGCCGAAGCAGAGCACGGGGACCGCGTAGGAGAACGACCCGAAGATGGTGGTGATGGCGAGCTTGACCCAGTTGCCCGCCGTGCCGGGCAGCCCGATCCAGAACTCTCCGGCGACGAGGAGCCCGGACAACAGCAGCAACAGGCCGGTGCCATCGTGGCGCTGCTCGACGGGCAGGTCGCGGGCACCGTGACCGATCGCACGCGCGGAGTTGCCAACCAGGGTGGCGAGGCCTCTCCAAGTGACGGCGATGCCGTGCCCGACGCCGGACAGCATGCGGCTGAGCCCGGACTGCTGGGGCTGCTTGCGCGCCGAGGTGCGCGACGGTGGTTTCTTTCTTCCGGTGCTTCTGGAGGCGCTTGGGCGCGTGTTTGCGCTCGTACGGCTCCGCGAAGGGGAAGACGCGCGGGTCGCCATGGAACGAAGGGTAGGTGATGGATGCGAGGATTCCGAGCTTCCACGCCGAGGTGGCCAAGACCGGCTGGCAATCGGGGACGGTTCCTCATCCGGTTCAGCGTCAAGTCCGCGAGCTTCAATATGGAGACCCCCGCGCTCGCTGAACCGAACCAGGAACCGTCCCCAGGTTCTGTTCAGCACGCCGGTCGGGGACGTCCTTCGTGACGGCTTGCTCGTACCTTCCGAGCCTCCTCAGGGAGCGTCTCAGGCGAAGTGCTGCCACCCTGCGGAGGAACCGGCCCAGGCTGCGCCGTCCACCAGCACATCAGGCTCGCCGGGCAGGACGCGTCCGATCACCCGCCAGCCGGCCGGTACGGCGCCCTTTTCGAAGCTGCCGACGAGCGCGTGGTCGTCGCCCCCGGTGAGCTGGAAGACCAGCGGATCTCCTCCGCCGATCGCCGCAGCGACGGCCTTCTGCGGTTCGGCGATCTCGAAAGTCGTGGTGTCCACGTCCAGCAGCACGCCGGAGGCCCGGGCGATGTGGCCCAGGTCGGCCAGCAGCCCGTCGGAGACGTCGATCAGCGCGGTGGCGCCGGCTTCGGCGGCCACCCTCCCCTGCCCGTAGGGCACCTCTGGCACCCGGTGGGCGAGCACAACCGCCCGCGGGGAACGGAAGCCGCGGCCCAGCACGGCGACGCCGGCAGCGGCCCAGCCGAGCCGTCCGACCATCGCCAGCACCTGCCCCGGACGGGCGCCGGAGCGGCGCACCGGCGGCAGGCCGCCGAGGTCGGCGAGCACAGTGGAAGTGATCACGATCTGAGCTGCGGAAGTCGTGTCGCCGCCCACGAGCTGGACGCCGGCCAGCTCGCACTCCTCGCGGACGCCGGCTGCGAACCCGTCCACCCATTCCGTGGGCGTGCTGGCCGGCGCGGCGAGGCTGACGACGAGCCCGATGGGCACCGCCCCCATGGCTTCTGCATCGGCGACACAGGTTGCCACAGCCTTGCGGCCCACGTCGGATGCCGCCGACCAGTCGGTGCGGAAATGGACGTTCTCGACCATGGTGTCTGTGGAGGCGGCCAGGTCCCCGGCAAGGCGAAGGACGGCACAGTCGTCGCCCACGCCGAGCACGACAGGACCGGACGCGGACAGGCCGGCCGTGATCCGTCCGATCAGGGCGAACTCACCGAGTTCACCGATGGTCAACGCAGCCCCATCGGGCGGGCAAGCGCCAGTTCCACGAGGGTGGCGATGAGTTCGGGGTACTGCAACCCGCTTGCGGCCCACATCATGGGGAACATCGAGGTGCGGGTGAAGCCCGGCATCGTGTTCAGCTCGTTGACCCAGGGCACGCCGTCGGCGTCGACGAACAGGTCCACCCTGGCGAGACCCTCAACGGCCATCGCGCAGAATGTGCGCCCGGCGAGTTCCTGGACGACAGCCTGGAGTTCCGGGGTGACGTCCGCCGGCACCTGCAGCGTGACCTGCTCCTCGGGCAGGTACTTGGCGTCGAAGTCGTAGAACGCGTCCGGGGTGTGCATCAGCACCTCACCCGGGAGGGAGACGCGCGGCGGCCCGTCGAGGTCCTGCAGCACGCTGACCTCGATCTCGCGGACGCCCACGAAGCCCTGCTCGACGACGATCTTGGGATCGAACTGCTGCGCCTCGAGGATCGCTGCCTCGAGGCCGGACGGGTTGTCGACCCTGACGATGCCGATGCTCGAGCCGCCGCGGGCCGGCTTCACGAAGACGGGAAAGGTGAGCTCGCCCACGCGGGCGAGGCTGCCCACGCGGTCGTCGCGCCACTGGGCGGGCGTGATCGCCACCCAAGGCCCGACCGGCAGTCCTGCCGCAGCCATGGCCCGCTTCATCAGGTCCTTGTCCATGCCGATGGCGCTGGCCGCGACACCCGCGCCGACATAACGGACGCCGAGCATCTCGAACAGGCCCTGGATGGTGCCGTCCTCGCCCCATGGTCCGTGCAGCAGGGCGAAGGCTGCGTCGATGCCGGTGATGTCGCAGAGCTTGTCGCCGACGCGGGTCGCGACCTCCGCGCCGTTGGCGCCGCGCAGCAGGACGGCCTCGGGCCGATCAGCTGCCACCCGCGGAAGCTGTCCGTCGATGACCTCGTAGGAGGCGAGCTCCTCCGGTGCGATGCGCACCCAGGTGCCGTCTGCGGTGATGCCGATCCCGACCACCTCGAACCGCTCGGCGTCGATCGCTCGACTCGCGCTGCCGGCGGTCAGGCAGCTGATCTCGTGCTCGGAGCTGACCCCGCCGAACACCAGCGCTACCCGTACTCGATTCGGGTGGTTGCTCATCGGGCCTCCGGTCGCTGGATCGGCGCCTACCCTATCCGTCCTGAGGTGCCGGACCTCGCCGACCCGTCCGAACGTCATAGCGGTCGGCGGGGGGATCCTCGCCCCGGATTTCCCCGACCAGCACCGTGATCGCGGCCATGATCCGTATCCCCGCCTCGGTGACGGCGACCGCGTCCACCCGTCCGTAGAGGTCGGACAGCTCCACGGCCTTCCCTACCCGGAAGTGCATGGTCCTGCGCGGGATGAACCGCGGCCAGGTCAGCTTCGTGCCCGGCATGACGTCCTGGGCGCCCCACTGCCCGACCGGGATCACCGGGCAGCCGGTCCGCAGCGCCAGTCGCGCCGCCCCCGGACGCGCGATCATCGGCCACAGGTCCGGATCTGTGGTCCGGTGCCCCTCCGGATAGATCAGCACGCACTCGCCGGCCGCGATGGCCTCCTCGGCGTGGACCAGGGAGTTGCGCGCCCTGGAGGTGTTGCGCTCGACCGGGATCTGGCCGCACGCCGTGGCCAGCCGGCCGAGCAGCGGCACGTCCCAGATCTCGCTCTTGCCGAGCGCCCGCGGCCAGCGTCCGTTCCAGGCGAGGAACTGGGCTATCACCGCCGGATCGAAGTTCGAGATGTGGTTGGAAACCACGATAATCCCGCCGGACTTCGGCAGATTCTCCCCGCTCCCCCAGTCCTGCTTCGTGAGTCGCCGCAACAGCCAGCCGCCGATCTTGGCAAGGCGCCGGTAAGCGGGCTGCACAGGACTCGGGTTCGCGACACCGATCGGCAGCCTGGGATCAACGCCCACGCGGGCCGGTGAGCTGTTCACCCCGCGGTCCTGGCGGGAAGGGTGCGGGGCAGGAACGACGGTCGTGTCACCTCGAAGGCGGTGATCGCATCAGCATGCTGCAGGGTCACGGCGATGTCGTCGAGGCCCTCGAGCAGGCGCTGGCGGGTGTAGTCGTCGATGGTGAACTCGAACACGTTGTCGGCGGCCTCGACGGTGCAGTGGTGCAGGTCGACGGTGAACTCGATGCCCGGCTCGCTCTCCGCGATCTCCCAGAGCTTCTCGACGACCTCCTGCGGCACGCTGGCCACCACAAGGCCGGCCTTGCCGGAGTTGCCACGGAAGATGTCGCCGAAACGGGAGCCGATGACCACCTTGAAACCATAGTTCTGCAGGGCCCAGACCGCGTGCTCGCGGGAGGATCCGGTGCCAAAGTCGGGACCGGCGACAAGGATCGAGCCACTGGTGTAGCCGGGCTGGTTGAGCACGAAGTTCTCGTCGTTGCGCCAGGCGGCGAACAGGCCGTCCTCGAAGCCGGTACGGGTGACCCGCTTGAGGTAGACGGCGGGGATGATCTGGTCGGTGTCGACGTTGCTGCGTCGCAGCGGGACGGCGACCCCGGTGTGAGTGCTGAACTTGTCCATTGCTGCTTCCTTACAGGTCGGCCGGGGAGCTCAGGGTCCCACGGATCGCGGTGGCTGCCGCCACCGGCGGCGAGACCAGGTGAGTGCGTCCGCCCTTGCCCTGGCGGCCCTCGAAGTTCCGGTTGGAGGTGGACGCGCTGCGCTCGCCGGGAGCCAGCTGGTCGGGATTCATGCCCAGGCACATCGAGCAGCCGGCCTCGCGCCATTCCGCGCCGGCTTCCGTGAACACCTTGTCCAGGCCTTCGGCCATGGCCTGCAGGCGGACGCGGGCAGAACCGGGAACGACGAGCATCCGGACGCCGTCGGCGACCTTGTGGCCGGCGATCACGGACGCTGCAAGGCGCAGGTCCTCGATGCGTCCGTTGGTGCAGGAGCCGAGGAAGATCGTGTCGACCTTGATCTCGCGCATCGGCGTGCCTGCTGAAAGGTCCATGTAGGTCAGGGCGCGCTCTGCGGCCGAGCGGTCGACCGGATCTGTGAAGTCCTCCGGGGCGGGCACGGTGGCGCTCAGCGGGACGCCCTGGCCCGGGTTGGTGCCCCAGGTGACGAACGGGGCCAGCTCGGTGGCGTCAATGTCGACCTCTGCGTCGAAGACGGCGTCGGGGTCGCTGTAGAGGGTCTTCCAGTACGCGACAGCCTCGTCCCACCCGGCGCCGTCTGGTGCGTGGGGCCGCCCCTTCAGGTAGGCGAACGTGGTCTCGTCCGGCGCCATCATGCCGGCCTTGGCGCCCCATTCGATGCTCATGTTGCAGATGGTCATGCGACCCTCCATCGAGAGGTTCTCGATGGTGGAGCCGCGGTACTCCACGATGTATCCCTGGCCGCCACCGGTTCCGACCTCCGCGATCAGGGTCAGCACGATGTCCTTGGCCGTCACACCGTGCGGCAGGTCGCCGTTGACATTCACCGCCATGGTCTTCGGCCGCGCCTGGGTCAGCGTCTGGGTGGCCAGCACGTGCTCGACCTCAGAGGTGCCGATGCCGAAGGCCAACGCGCCGAACGCGCCATGGGTGGACGTGTGGGAGTCGCCGCAGACCACGGTGAGGCCGGGCTGGGAAAGGCCCAGCTGCGGGCCGATGATGTGCACGACACCCTGGTCGACGTCGCCGAGGCTGTGGATCCGCACGCCGAACTCGGCGGCGTTGCCGCGCAGGGTGTCCACCTGCACCCTGGACACCGGGTCGGCGATCGGCGCGAGGATGTTGATCGTCGGGGTGTTGTGGTCCTCTGTTGCGAGGGTGAGGTCGGTTCGCCGCACCGGGCGCCCCGCGAGGCGAAGCCCGTCGAACGCCTGCGGGCTCGTGACCTCATGGACGAGGTGCAGATCGATGTAGAGCAGGTCCGGCTCTCCCGCGGCGGTGCGGACGACGTGGTTATCCCATACCTTGTCACTCAGGGTCTTGCCCATCGGAACTCCATCGCTGATGCTGTGGTCTTCGTACACTCCTCAAGCGTACCGCTTGCATATCATGATGCGAGACGGCAATCTTATCCTATGGACAACTCAAGTGGCGTCGGCGTCCTCGACAAGGCAGCGCTCGTGCTCACAGCACTCGAACAGGGCCCCACCACTCTCGCCGGACTGGTGAC
>JADGPA010000149.1 GCA_017882685.1 Propionibacteriaceae bacterium
GGCGATCACCGGGATCTGCGACTTCTTGGCAATCGCTGCCAGCGCGTCCGCGTCGTCCTGCGACGGTACGGCGACGCGGACGATGTCGCACCCGGTCGCGGTGAGTTCGGCGATCTGCTGCAGGGTGGCGTTCACGTCCGAGGTCAGGGTGGTGGTCATGGACTGCACGCTGACGGGGGCGTCACCGCCGACCGCCACCTTGCCGACCCTGATCTGCCGGGTCGGCCGGCGTGGGGCGAGCACGGGGGGCGGTACCGCGGGCATCCCCAGGTTGATGGTCATTGACTCCTCGTTCGACAGCATGAGGTGGCCGCTACCGACCACCGGCTGACAGCCTACCCATCGCTCGCGCGCGGTCCGGGCGCTGCAACGCCCCACCGCAGTTCTGCGAACCGGACGCCTGTCGCCGGAGAGGGCCACGATGGTCGTGGAACGTTTCCGCGTCCCCGCGCGTATGGGTTGGTGAGAGGGGGGTCGATGGCCTGGGGTTCACGACGGGACGCGGAGTTCACCGCCTTCGTCGCCGACGCCTCCACCACCCTCGGCCGGACGGCCTGGCTGCTCACCGGCAATCCGGACGCGGCGGCTGAGCTGCTGCAGGCGACTCTGGTGAAGACCTATGTCGCCTGGCCGAGGGTGCGACCGGGTGAGGCTCCCGCCTACGCCCGACGGATCATGGTGAACGCGAACATCGACGGTTGGCGCCGGCGCCGCGAAACCCCCGGTCTGCCGGAGGCGGAGCCCGGCTTGCCGTCGGCGGAGGCTGCGTTCGACGAGCGCGAGAGGCTCGGTCGCCTGCTGGCCGACCTGCCGATGCAGCAGCGACGGGTGATCGCACTGCGGTTCCTGCACGACTTGTCAGAGAAGGCTGTCGCCGAAGAACTTGGCCTGCCTGTCGGCACGGTCAAGTCCAGCACGGCGCGAGGCCTTGCCGCCCTCCGCAGCGCGCTTGTCGAGAAGGGGAACCAGTGAGATGAACGAAGACTTCGAGGACCAGCTGCGCCGGGCGATCGGCCGCGACGGGGTCGAGATCCCCGCGGACACGGACGCTGCGATTCGCGACGGTCGACGGATCGTCCGCGGGCGGCGCCTTGGCTGGGTTGTTGCTGCCTGCACGGTGGTGGCCGCCGCCGTTCTCGTCCTGCCGGGCGTGGCCCAGCGGGGAGTGCCCGCGGTCCCGGCCCAACCCGGAGCCACCACGAGTGCCTCCCCCGCGTCCGGCCGGACGCTGGCCGGCACGGAATGGGCGGCGGTCCAACTGGAGGGAGCAGCACTGCGGCCCGGCACCTCGATCACGCTGCGGTTCGGCGATGGCTGGGTGGACGGCTTCGGCGGCTGCAATCACTACGGCTACACCACGGTGGACACCAAGATCGAGGCCGGCGCGTACCGGCAGGACGGGGACCAGCTCACCATCGCGCCGGTGGCGACAACGGCCATGGGCTGCGCGAACGGCGTCGGCGACCAGGAGGGCAGGTACCTCCAGGCGCTGCCGAGGGTGCAGCGCTTTCTCATCACCGGTGGCGGGCTGGAATTGTTCGGGTCCGACGGCAGCATCCTTGTGCAGTTCGAGTCGGCGACGCCGGCGCTGAAGCGCAGCGGCTGGACGGTGACCGCCATCAAGGGCAGGTCACCGGTGGCCGATCCGCGGCAGCCGAGTCTGGTCTTCCTCAAGGGGACGCTCCTCGCCTACGACGGCTGCAACTCGATCAACGGCACCGTCGCCGGGGACGCCGCCGAACTGAAGTTGGCGGTTCAGGGAGGCACGTTCAAACTCTGTACCGGCGAGGCCATCAGCACGCAGCAGAAGGACTTCAAGGCCGCCCTTGACGGGGCGACCCGAGCCGTGGTCCACGTCGACCAGCTCACGCTCTTCGACGCCGCCGGCACGCCTCTCCTGCAGGCCACCGCCGACCCCGCGCGCCTGCTGGCGGCCGATGCTGCCAACTGGCAGCTGGACAACAAGGACGGGGCCTGGGGCGCGGGCAAGGATTCGGGCATCACGCTGCAGGTGAACGACGCCACACTGTCTGGCAAGACCGGCTGCGGCGACTACAGCGCCACCTACCGCAACACCGGCGATGCCTGGACGATCGATGAGGCCACGCGGCTGCACCCCCTGCCGTGTGCGAGTACGGCGTCGGCCTTGTCCGAACGCTTCCTCGGACTGCTGCCTACGGTGACAACGATCCAGGTCACAGAGAACCAGCTGCGCCTGGTCACGCCAGACGTAACCCTGTCGTTCAGTAGGAAATGACGGGGATCAGACGACGACCGCCACGGGCGCGTCAGCGACCGTGAAGGGAGGAGTCTTGACGAGCGGTGAGGAACGAACCGCGAGGATCAGAAGATCTGCACCGGGCTGATGATGTCGGCAAGGATGAGCGCGACGCCGCTGATCAGCAGCAGCCCGCCTACCGCGTACGCGACGGGCAGCAGCCTTGCGGTGTCGAAGAACCCGTAGGGGCGCCGCTTGAATGCCCTTGCGACCTGCCGGCGAAGCCACTCATAGACCGCCCCCGCGATGTGCCCCCCGTCCAGCGGCGGCAGCGGGACGAAGTTGAACAGGGCAAGGAACAGGTTCACCGACGCGAGCAGGGACGCAAAGGTGACCAGCTTCTCCGAGAGGTCGACCTTGTCTGAGGCGACCACCTGGCCTGCGACGGTGCTGGCTCCGAGGATGCTGATCGGGTCGTACACGCTCCGGGGCTGCCCGGTGACCATACCGACGACGACGTGCCACACCTTCACAGGGAACTGGACCAGGGCGACAACGCTCTGCTGGGCCATCGTCCACATGTCTCCGAGGACCTGGATCGGCCCGCCCTTGACCAGTTCGAACCGGGGGCTGACGCCCAGCCAGCCGGCGGAGACACGCCGTCCGGGGTCGAGGTTGTCGGCGACGCCGTTGATGACGGTGTGCACGGGGGTGAGCTCGACGGTCGCGCCGGCCCGCTCCACGACGATGCGGGCCTGGCCGTCGAGGTTCGCGCGGATCAGCGCGCTGAGCTGGGCGTAGCTGTCGACGGCCGTGCCGTTGAAGCTGGTCACACGGTCGCCGACCTGCAGACCGGCGAGTGCCGCCGGCGACTTCGGGTCGGCGGCGGTGCACTCGGTGCGGGCGGAGTCGGTGAGGATGCAGGACTGGACGAAGGCGACGGTGGTCTGTGGGCGCTGCACGCCGTAGAGGCCGGTGACCAGCAGCAGGAGCACAAAGGCGATCAGCAGGTTCATCGCCGGGCCACCGACCATGACGACCAGCTTCTGCCAGGTCTTCTTCTGGTAGAACAGCCGATTGTCCGCGACATCGGTGGGGGTGATCTCCTCCCACTCCGCGGCCCTTGCCGAGTCCGCGAACTCGGCCAGGCGTGTGCGCCGGGCCGGCGTGCCTTCTGCGGGCGGCGGGTACATGCCGAGCAGGCGGACGTAACCACCGAGCGGGAACCACTTGACGCCGTACTCGGTCTCGCCGCGGGTGGTCGACCAGATAGTGGGGCCGAACCCGACGAAGTACTTTGGCACCCGCACGCCGAACAGCTTGGCGGGCACCATGTGCCCGATCTCGTGCAGTCCCACCGAGACCATGATCAGCGCGAAGAACGCGATCGCGAACCCGATGACCGTGAGGGTTTCCATTCAGTGCTCCTGGTCGATCCGCTGTGCTGCCTCGGCACGTGCCCAGGAGTCCGCTGCGAGGACAGCGGCCACGCTGAGTGGCCCGTCCTCCGACAGCGAGAGATGGGTGTCCACAACGTCGGCTACCACGTCAACGATGCCAGGGAAGTCCAACCGTCCAGCGCAGAAGGCGTCCACGCAAGTCTCGTTGGAAGCGTTGTACACCGCGGGAGCCAGTCCCCCGGCCTGCCCGCAGCGCCGCGCCAGTTCGACGGCGGGGAAGGCAGCATCGTCCAGCGGCTCGAACGTCCAGCTGGCAGGCTTCGTCCAGTCACAGGCAGCTGCGGCGTCCGGGAGCCGTTCCGGCCAGGAGAGGCCGAGCGCGATCGGGAGCCGCATGTCAGGCGGGGAGCACTGGGCGATGGTGGAGCCGTCGCAGAACTCGACCATGGAGTGCACGATCGACTGCGGGTGCACCACCACCTGGATCGCTGAGAGGTCGACGCCGTAGAGCAGGCCCGCCTCGAGGAGTTCGAGGCCCTTGTTCACGAGGGTGGCGGAGTTGATCGTGATAACCCTGCCCATCGCCCAGGTGGGGTGCGCCATCGCCGCCTCTGGCGTGACATCGCGGAGCTGGTCGCGGGTGCGTCCGCGGAACGGACCGCCAGAAGCGGTGAGGATGAGCCGCCTCACTTCCTCTGCCCGACCCGAACGTAGGGCTTGAGCGAAGGCTGAGTGCTCAGAGTCGACGGCCACGATCTGGCCGGGCGCTGCGGCGTCGGTGACGAGGCGTCCGCCGATGACCAGCGATTCCTTGTTGGCGAGCGCGAGGGTGGTACCCGCGGCAAGCGTTGCGAGCGTGGGTTCGAGGCCGGCGGCGCCCGTAATGCCGTTCAGGACCACGTCGGCATCGATGCCTGCGAGCCGGGTGGCCGCGTCCGGCCCTGCCCACACCTCGACGCCGGGAAGCTGGGCTGCGACGCGGTCGGCGGCGTCCGGGTCGCTCACAGCGACCACGCGTGGATGCAGGGCCCTCGCCTGCTCGACCAGCAGGGCCACCGAGGAGCCCCCGGCGGCGAGGCCGGTGACCTTGAAGCGCTCGGGACGGGTGGTGACCACGTCGATCGCCTGCGTGCCGATCGAGCCGGTACTGCCCAGAATCACCACCTGACGCATGCCGGTCCAACCTCTCGCTCACAACCCACCACGGCAGCCTATCCGGCCGGGCCGAGGTGGCTATTGTGCGAGGGACACGGAGACCACCACGAAGGGGCGACGATGCCTGAGATCGAGTCACTGGCGTCGTTCGACGCGCAGCTGGCAACGGCCGGCACTCTCGCCGAGTGCTACGTGCAGTCGCTCGACCTCTCCGGGCGATCCGACCAGCTTCTCGCCTCCGGCGTGACCCACGCCGTGTTTCTCGGCTGTACGTTCGGGCCGGGTGTAGAACCGCAGCTGGAGGCGCGCGGCGCCCTGGTCTTCCCGAGCCTGCCCAACCTGCCGTTCAACCCGTACCGGTCGGGCCTGTACACCGCCGACGAGCTCTACGCCGGGCTCGAACGCGGCCACCGCTACACCCTCGACGCCCGGGTCTATCGCTGGTGGCGGCACGTCGGCCAGCACCGCAGCCTGACCAGCGAGCTGGCCATGACCCTCCATGACCATGCGATCACCGAGGCCCTCGACGACCTGGTCCTCACCGGTGCGGTCGGAGTGATGGGCGGCCACCAGCTGGTCCGTGGCTCGGCGGGCTACTCCGATGCCGCCGGCCTGGGACGGGCCCTCGCCGCCACTGGACGGACCGTGCTCAGCGGCGGCGGTCCGGGAGCTATGGAGGCTGTGAACCTCGGCGCAGCGCTCGTCGGGCCACCGTCCGACCTTGTCACGGCCCTTCAGATGCTGGCCGAACGCCCACGCTTCGCCGACGATGTCGCCTCCTGGGTGGGCACAGGGCTGGCCGTTCGTGCCCGGTTCGACCTGTCTGGACGCAGCTTCGGCATTCCGACCTGGCTGTACGGCCACGAGCCCCCGAACGTGTTCAGCGCAGGGATCGCGAAGCTGTTCTCCAACGCGATCCGGGAAGACGTGCTGTTGCGCCATGCGTCCGGCGGCCTGGTCTGCCTGCCTGGGGCTGCCGGCACCGTCCAGGAGGTGTTCCAGGCCGTCACGCCTCGGTTCTATGCGGCAGTCGACCAGCCCGTGCCACCGCTGGTGCTGGTGGGCGTGGACTACTGGACGCGGGTCCAGCCGGCCTGGCCTCTGCTGGCCAACCTCGCGCAAGGACGTCCGATGGCTGCGGCGATCCATCTGGTCGACGCGGTGACCGACGTGCCGGCTCTGTTGGGCTGAGCTCGACACCGCCGCTTCAGCGGCGAGCCCGGCCGCAGGCCCAGCTGCCGGTGGTCAGGTGTCCATCAGGCCGTGGCGAAGGAATGACAGTCGAATCCCGTCCTCGTCCACGCTGGTGGTCACCTCGTCGGCGATGTCCTTCACCGGTTTGGGCGCGTTGCCCATCGCCACCCCGACGCCAACATGCTCGAGCATCTCCAGGTCGTTGTAGCCGTCGCCGATGGCGATGGTGTCGGTTCGATCGACGCCGAGATGCTCGAGCAGCGCATCGATGCCGGTTGCCTTATTGACGCCGGGAAGCATCATCTCTCCGCTGTTGGGGCCGAAGAGCGGCACAGACGACGGGATGACCACGAAGCTGCCGGCGAACTCAGCGCGAAGGTCATCGAGTGGGACGTCGGAGAAGAGGTAGATGACCTTGGTGATCAACGTCGCGTAGGGGTCGGCGTCGACCTTGATCGCATCGACAAATCCGAAGAGCCCGTGCTCGAGTTCAGCCAGCACCTCCAAGTCCCTGACCGAGCCACCGATCAACCGGCGCAGGCGTTCACGCACGTCACGAGTGGCATAGATGCCGTCGTTGGCCTGAAAGTAGAAGTCGACGTGGCGCGACCCGAAGAAGCTCAGGACGTGGTCGACGTCCCGATCGGTGAGACAGCGGTGCACGAGCACCTCCTTGCCGATCTCCACGAAGGCGCCGGAGCCGGCGACGAGTCCGTCGAAACCGATGTCCAGGATCTCGGGCCACAGCTCGGCCGGCGACCGACCGGTGCACAGAAAGACCAGGTGGCCGTTGGCTCGGGCCTCACGCACAGCCCGTTGGGCGCTGTCGGGCACCAATCCACGCTCGTTGACGAGGGTGCCGTCCACGTCAAGGAAGACGACCTTGCTGTTGCCCACGTCGCCACCCTTCCGCCGGATCCGCTCCCCCGATCCTCCCGCACGGGTCGGGCCCTGTGCCAATAGTGACCGCATTGACGCGCGCCCCATGCGTCGTGCTAGCCTTTTTGATGAGCGACCGCTCAATAGGGTTGTTACCCACATTGGGGCAAGACCTGAGACGCACCTTGGTGCCTCTCGGGTCTTTCTTGTTTCCTGCGCCAGGTGGGTACACGCGGGGAAGGATTGACAATGACGTCCACCACACAACCAAGCACCGCACAGGACATCGTCGCCAAGGTCGGCGGTCCGGGAAACATCCTGGGCCTGACCTGCTGTGCCACCAGGCTCCGCTTCGAACTGAAGGATGCCGGCCAGATCGACCAGAAGGCGGTGGAATCGATCAAGGGAGTCATGGGTGCGGTGCCACAGGCGGGTGACCGATACCAGGTGGTCATCGGCGGCGCGGTCCAGACAACGTTCAACGAGATCATGAACCTGCCGGAGATGTCCGGGGTGGGTAAGGGGGTGTCGGACGCGGACGTGAAGGCCAGGGAGCGTGCCAAGGCCCGGGGCAAGGTGGCATGGCTGGATGCCTTTTTCGAGTACCTTTCCGACTCGTTCCGTCCGCTGCTGGGCGTGCTGCTCGGTGCGTCGCTGATCATCGCTTTCGCCGCGGTGCTGGACGCCCTCGGGGTCGTCGATTTCCGCGCTACTGACAAGGCGGCCGGCTGGGTGTTCGTCGACGCGATGTGGCGGGCAGTGCTCTACTTCCTGCCGATCATGGTGGCGTACAACGCTTCCAAGAAGCTGAACGTCGATCCCTGGGTGGGCGCGACGATCATGGCTGCGCTGTTCACGCCCGAGTTCATGAAGCTGTCGGACCCGACGGCGACACCCACCACCATCTGCACCACCAACCCGACGCTGGGCACGGAATCGTGCGTCGCCAACATCTTCGGCCTGCCGATGCAGCTCAACGGCTACGGCGGCCAGGTGTTCGTGCCGCTGATGATGGTCGCGTTGCTCGCGCTGGTCTACAAGTGGCTTAAGAGGGTCTTCCCCGAGAACATCCAGATGGTGTTCGTGCCGTTCTTCTCCATGCTGATCATGATTCCGGTGACGGCTTTCCTTATCGGCCCGCTCGGCATCTGGATGGGTACCGGCATCGGCTCCGGCCTTGCCTGGCTGAACGGCAACGCCCCGATCCTGTTCGCGATCCTTATTCCGATGATCTATCCGTTCCTTGTCCCGCTGGGCCTCCACTGGCCGCTGAACGCGTTGATGCTGGCCAACATCGCCAGCGCGGCCACGGGCCACATGGACTTCATCCAGGGCCCGATGGGCTCGTGGAACTTCGCGTGCTTCGGCGCCACCGCCGGCGTCCTGGTGATCGCGATGCGAAACCGCAACCAGGAAATGCGCGAGGTCGCGACCGGCGCCCTCGCTGCCGGCCTGCTCGGCGGCATCTCTGAGCCGTCCCTGTACGGCATCCACCTGCGCTTCAAGCGGATCTACCCGCGGATGCTTGTCGGCTGTGCGGTCGGCGGCATCCTCACCGGCCTGCTGGGCTGGTCGAGCGGCGGCGTCAAGACCAGCGTGTTCGCCTTCACCTCACTGCTCACCATTCCGGTGTTCACCCCGATGTGGGTGTACGTGATCTCGATCACCGCGGCCTTCTTCACCTCCATGATCCTCATCCTGATCTCCGACTACCGCACCCCGGAGCAGAAGGCGGAAGAGGACGCGGACCGTGCGCAGGCCGACGCCGACCTGGCGCTGGAGAAGACCCGCAAGGCCGGCACCGCAACCGTTGCCGCTTCAGCACCGGCCGCTGCTGCCGTCGTCGGTGGCGGCGGAGTCGCCACCCTGGTGAAGACCGATCTGGTGCTCGCCCCGGTTGCGGGCAAGGTGGTTGCCCTGGCGGACGTGGCGGACAAGGTGTTCGCCTCGAAGGCGCTCGGCGACGGCCTCGGGATCGTTCCGACGGACGGGCACATCGTTGCCCCGGTGGCCGGAGTGATGGTCACCGTCGCCGATACCGGCCACGCGTTCGGCATCAAGACCGATGACGGCGTGGAGGTGCTGGTTCACGTCGGCATCGACACCGTCCGGCTGGACGGCAAGGGCTTCCAGGTGGACGTGAGCAAGGACCAGCGCGTCGAGGCTGGCGACCTGCTGGCCAAGGTCGACCTGGACGCCATCAAGGCCGCCGGTTACGACACCACAACGGTCGTGACGGTGATCAACACCATGGCGATGTCCTCGGTCGCTCCCAGGACTGCCGTCAACGTCGTCTCCGGCGACCCGATCATCGACGTCGCTCCCTGAGCGGCATGCGCTTGATCGCTTCGTCAAACGGCGCGAAACTGGCCTGAAATGGAGCTGTTGCGCGTCTTCAACAACAACCTCGTCCTAGCCTTGGACGAGGCTGGACACGAGGTGATCCTGACCGGCCGTGGCCTGGGGTTCAAGGCCCGGCCGGGTCAGGCCATCGACCCGGCCAGGATCGTCCGGATCTTCGTGCCGGCAGACGGCCGCGACCCCGACCACCTTGCCCACCTCCTCTCGGGCATCCCACCCGAGCACATCCTGCTGGTGGGTCTTGCCCTGGCCGACGTCGGGCTGGACAAGCTGTCGCGCAATCCTGCGCTGATCATCGCCCTCGCCGACCACGTCAGCTTCGCGTTGCGGCGGATCTCGGAGGGCATGGACCTGGAGTACCCGCTCCTCGCCGAGGTGCAGAACCTGTACGCGGAGGAGTACGCCGAGGCCAAGGCCCTGCTGGCCGCGATCAACTCCCGCAGCAAGATCCAACTCCCCTGCGCCGAGGCTGTCGGGCTCGCGCTGCACCTGGTCAATTCCGGTTTCGCCACCGGCGACCTCTCCTACACGTACACGATGACCGGCGTCATCCAGCAGATGGTTGCCGTGATCGAACAGACCTACAGCCTTGACCTCGATTCGGGCAGCGTCAGCCTCGGGCGATTCATCACGCACCTGCGCTACCTGTTCGTCCGCATCCACCAGCACAAGCAACTCGACCAGAAGCACTCCACCATTGGCATCGCCATCCGCGAGGCCTACCCGCGCGAGGTCGAATGCGCCCTCCGCCTGGCCGCCCTCCTCGAGTTGCGCCTGGGGTCGACCCTCACCGACGACGAGATCTCCTACCTGACTCTGCACATTGCCCGCGTAGCAGCTGACCAGACGTGACCCGGGCGTTCTCCCGACATCCCTCCGGCAGAGCCCGGACCGTAGCCGGCGATCCGCAACTGGGTGCCGGTGTGCTGCATCGAGGACCCCTTCGCTGCGGTGGCGTAGTTGAGATGAGGGCATACCCGAGCAAGGAGCAAGCCGTGATCGAACCCCAAGTGACTGACAACGTCGAGGCCCATCGATTCGAGGCCCACGTCGACCGACGACTGGCGGGGTTCGCTGAGTACCAGTTCACCGACGGACTGGTCGTGTTCACCCACACGGAAGTCGAGCCGGCATTCGTTGGCCAGGGCATCGGCTCGGCCATCGCGCGCTTCGCCCTTGACCAACTGCGGGCAGGTGGCACACGTAAGGCATTGCCGGTCTGCCCCTTCTTCAAGGGCTGGATCGAGCGGCACCCGGAGTACCTCGACGTCACTTGCGGAGCACGGCCTTCGCGGGCTGACTAGCCCTTTGGTGAAGCCACCTGCCCCGCAAGGTCACTGTCAGTGGGGCCTGTCAGAATAGTACACATGTTCGACTATGTGGATGTGTCGGGGCTGGATGCGGGTGCCGCGCTGGGTGTGCTGGAGCAGGCGCAGCAGGCCATGCGGCAGGCGGAGGTGCAACA
>JADGPA010000150.1 GCA_017882685.1 Propionibacteriaceae bacterium
AGTAGTGCTTCGGCCGCCCGTACACGGTGGACTTGATGCCGGCATCGCCCAGATCGGCGCGGACCTGCTCTGTGACTACTCGCAGGTAGTCCTCGCGCAGTGGTGCACGTGCCGCGACAAGCTTCACGATCTCGTCGTACACCTTGGGCTGCAGGGTGGCGAACGCCAGGTCCTCCAGCTCCCACTTGATGGCGTTCATGCCCAGCCGGTGGGCCAGGGGCGCGAAGATCTCCAGGGTGTCCCGGGCGATCACCATCTGCTTGTCCTGGCGCAGGTAGCCGAGCGTGCGCATGTTGTGCAGCCGGTCGGCAAGCTTGATCACCAGCACCCGGATGTCGCGGCTCATCGCCAGCACCATCTTGCGGATGGTCTCCGCCTTCGCGGACTCGCCCCAGGCGATCTTGTCCAGCTTGGTGACGCCGTCCACCATGGCGGCGATCTCTGGGGTGAAGTCGGCGGTCAGCTGTTCGACCGTGTAGGACGTATCCTCCACCGTGTCGTGCAGCAGGGCTGCGCACAGGGTGGCCTCGTTCATGCCCAGCTCGGCGAGGATCGTCGCCACAGCGAGCGGGTGCGTGATGTAGGGGTCCCCGCTCTTGCGGAGCTGGCCGGTGTGGTAGTGCTCAGCGGTGCGGTAGGCCCGCTCCATCAGGGCGACATCGGCCTTGGGGTGGTGGGTGTGGACGATCCGCATGAGCGGGTCGAGCACCGGCACGGCCTGGCTGCGCTGGGCACCGAGACGGGCGAGGACCTGGCGCATCCGGATGCGGGGCTGGTCGGTGGATGCCAGCCTCCCGCGCGGCTCTCCGGGCAGGCCATCCCCCTCGCCGTAGGGTCCATGGACGCCCTGGGTCACGCCGCCTCCGCTGGTCGTTGAAGTGAAGGCCTACTCTACCCGCGGAGCGCGCTGTGTGCCGGGCGCCCTCCGCACCACCACGAGCTCATCCCCGGTGCGCAGGACGTCCGCGCCGGTCTCGTAATAGCGGCGCAGCGTGCGGTTCCGGACGACGGCCAGCACCTTTTCGCCGGCGATCTCGTCGAGCCCCTTGCCGTTCTCCTCCGCTGTCACCTGCCGCTGCACGATCTCGAGTCCGGCGCTGGAGGTGAGCAGGTCCTCGATCACCTCGCCGAGCTCGGGGCTGATCGAACTCAGGCCCATCAGGCGCCCGACGGCGTCGGAGGAGGTGACAACGGCGTCGGCGCCGGACTGCCGGATCAGCGCGACGTTGTCGGAGTCACGGACTGCGACGACCACGTGCGCGCCGCGGTTGAGCTGCCGGATGGTGAGGGTGGCGAGGATGGCGGTGTCGTCACGGCCGACCGTGACGACGACCTCCTTGGCCTTGGCAGCTCGGCCCGGTGCAGGAGCTCACGCGAGGTGGCGTCGCCCTCGAAGGCCGCAATCCTGTGCCGGTTCGCGGCAGCGACGGCCAGGGGATCGGTGTCGATCACCACGATGCGCTCCGGCGGCATGCCACCCCGCAGCAGGGTCGCCGTGGCGCTCTGGCCGGTCGTTCCGTAGCCGATGACGACGGTGTGGTTACGCATGGTCTTCCTCCAGCGGGAGTCCTGCAGGTCCCTGCGGCCCTCGTTTGCCAGCACTTCGACGGTGGTGCCGACAAGGAGCACCAGGAAGGCGATCCGGATCGGAGTGACCACGAAGACGTTGATGATCCGCGCGTGCGGCAGCACCGGGGTGATGTCGCCGTATCCGGTGGTGGTCATGGTGACGGTCGCGTAGTACAGGGCATCGACAAAGCTGACGCCGTCGTTGGCTGCGTGGTCGACGTACGCGTCCCTGTCGATGTAGACGATCAGGGTCAGCAGGAGCAACAGGCCGACGGCCATCCCGAGCCGCTTCAGCAGCTCGCGTCCCGGGGAGGTGTTGCGGGACGGGAGGCTGACCTGGACCCGACCCGCCCAGGGAGCCTGGAAGCCGAACCGGGGCCGCGGGGCTCTCATCAGACCGTGAGCACCGCGGACGTCTCGGTGATCCCCAGCTTGGCCAGGTGCTCGCGCCCACCGAGGAAGCTCAGCTCCAGCAGCACAGAAACATGCACCAGTTCCGCGCCGAGCCGGCGGATCAGCGCAGCGGTCGCCCCCACCGTCCCGCCAGTGGCGAGGACGTCGTCGATCACCAGGACTCGCGAACCGGGCATGATCGCGTCGGTGTGCACGGCGAGCGTCTCGTCGCCGTACTCCAGGGAAAAGGTCTGGGTGTAGACGTCACCTGGCAGCTTGCCGGGCTTGCGGACGGGCACGAAGCCCGCGCCGAGCGCCAGTGCCACCGGGCCGGCGAAGATGAACCCGCGGGCCTCCATGCCGACCACCACGTCAATGCCCGCCGGAGCGCTGGCTGCGAGCTCGGTCACCGCCGCCTTGTAGCCGGCAGGGCTGGCGAGCAGCGGGGTGATGTCCTTGAACAGGACCCCCGGCTTGGGGAAGTCGGGGATGTCGCGGATCAGGGAGGAGATCAGGTCCCGGTCCTGCTCGCTTCCTGGCATCGTCACTTCCTGCGCTGGCTGCGGGTCTGCCGGCTGCGCTGGCGTCGGGCCTCTGCGTCCAGCTCCTTGGCGGAGACGAGTCCGAGCGTTCCCGGGTCGACAACGGTCGCTGCGGTTGCCTGGCCGCCGACGGCGACGGTGACCGGCTTCGGCTTGCGGGCACTCTTCTCCGTTGCGCGGGCAGCCCTGCGGGCGAGGCGCTCGCGATGCTCGACCATGTCGGGGTCGGCTTCCCGCATCTGCGTCAGGATCGGGGTGGCGATGAACACCGAGGAGTACGCGCCGGCGATCATGCCGACGAACAGGGCGAGGCCCAGGTCCTTCAGCGGCCCGGTGCCGAGGATGAACCAACCGGTGAACAGCAGCGCCGCCACCGGCAGCACGCCGATGATGGTGGTGTTCATCGACCGCACCAGGGTCTGATTGACGGCGTTGTTGGCAGCGACCGAGTAGGTGAGCCGGCTGCTGGTGAGTTCGTGGGTGTTCTCGCGGATCTTGTCGAAGACCACCACGGTGTCGTAGAGCGAGTAACCGAGGATGGTCAGCACTCCGATCATGGTCGCCGGCGTGACGGAGAACCCGACCAGCGCGTACACGCCGACGGTGATCACCAGGTCGTGCAACAGGGCCACGATGGCGGCGATGCTCATCTTGAACTCGCGGAAGTACACCCAGATGAAGACCATCACGAGGGCAAGGAACACCGCGAGGGCGATCAGCGCCTGGGTGGTGATCTGCTGGCCCCATGAGGCGCCGATCAGCGAGTACGCCACCGCGTCGGGTTCGACACCGACGGACTTGGCGATCGCGGCCTTCACCGCAGTCACTTCGGTGTCGGTGGTGATGGTCTTGGTCTGTACCCGGACGGTGCCGTCGCCGATCGTGGTCACGCTGAGGTCATCGCCGGCGATGTTCAGTGCGGCGACTGCCGTCCGGACCTCGTCGATCGTCGTTGCCGTCACCTTCACCGGCGCCTGGAAGTCGGCGCCGCCGGTGAACTCGATGCCCCAGTTGATGCCGCGGAAACCGAGCGCGGCGACCGAGATCAGGATCACGATGCCCGAGATCAGGTACCACCGGTTGCGCTTGCCGACGAAGTCGTAGGAGATCTCACCGGTGTAGAGCCGGTGCGCGATGCCCGCCTTCTTGGCCGGCTGTGCCGACGCCTCAAGGACGTCGAGGTCCTGGTTGTCGCTCATGCCTCACCTCCCACGGTAGCGGCGCCCCTTCGTCGGGCGTTGTGGAGCGGCGCCTTGCTGGAGCCCATGTGTTCGGCCTCGAATCCCGAGAACTTGTGGCCCTCGCCGAAGAACTTCGTGCGCCCCAGCAGGGTCATCAGGGGCTTGGTGAAGAAGAAGACGACGACGATGTCGATCATGGTGGTCAGGCCGAGGGTGAAGGCGAAGCCCTTGACCGCGCCGATCGCGAGAACGAACAGGACGACCGCAGACAGCAGCGAGACCGAGTCGGCAGCAAGGATCGTCTTCCGCGAACGCACCCACCCGGTCTCGATGGCGCTGCGAAGGCTCCTGCCGTCGCGCACCTCGTCCCGGATCCGTTCGAAGTAGATGATGAACGAGTCTGCTGTGATACCAATGGCGACAATCGTACCGGCGATGCCGGGCAGGTTCAGCGCAAGGCCGAGGCTCTGGCCGAGCAGCACGATCAGCGCCCAGGTGAGCGCCCCGGCAACCACCAGGGACATCGACACCACGAGGGCGAGGCCGCGGTAGTACAGGATGCTGTAGGCCAGCACGAGCGCAAGGCCGATCAGGCCGGCGATGATGCCCGCCTGCAGCTGGTCGCCACCGAGCTTGGCCGAGACGTTCTCCACGCTGGAGATCTCGAACGACAGCGGCAACGCGCCGTACGACAGCACGTTGGCGAGGTCGGTTGCGGTCTTCTGCGTGAAGCTGCCGGAGATCTCCGCCTTGCCCCCGGCGATGCCGGCGGAGTACTCGCTGCCGACCGACGGTGCGGAGATGACGACGCCGTCAAGGACGATGCCGAACTGGTTCTGCGGTGAGGTCTGGCTGGCCAGGTGCGCGGTGACGGTCTGGAAATCGGCACCGCCCTGGGAGTTGAACTGCAGCTCGACGACGTAGGCGACCGAGGATTGCGGCACAGCTGCCTGGGCCCTCGTGACCATGTTGCCCGGGATCAGAGCAGGACCGAGCAGGTACTTGTAGGCCTTCGACTGGTCGCAGGTGATCAGCGGCTGGTCACTGACGTTGGGGAACGGGTCTCCGCACTTGAAGTTGGTGAAGTCGGTGGTGTCCCGGTCCGTCGGCGTCCACTTCAGCAGGTTGGCCAGCGGCGTCGTCGTGCTCGACGGAACGGTCGGACGGGGGCTGGGCACCGGCGTCGGCAAGGACGGCAGCGGCCGCTTGTTCGTCGTACTCGTCGCAGACGGCGACGGCGCAGCGGAAACGGTCGCCGACGGCGGCGCCGACGCGGTTGCCGACGGCTGGGTGGAAGCTGTCGCCGTCGGGGTGGCTACAGCCGCCGCGGCTTCGGCCGAGTACACCTTGCGGAAGTACAGCTGGGCGGTGGTGCCCACGAGCCGCAGGAGGTCGTCCTTCTGCACGTTCGGCACGGAGACGATGATCTGCTTGTCACCGGAGGTGGTGATCTCGCTCTCGCCGACGCCATAGCCGTCGACGCGCTGCTGGATGATCGTGCGGGCCAGTTCGAGGCTCGCCGGGTCGACCGTGCCGGTGCCGGTGGAGTTCGAGGCGGTCAGCGTGATCGTGCTGCCGCCGCGAAGGTCGAGTCCGAGCTTCGGCGTCCAGACGCCGGAGATCGCGATCAGGGTGTAGAGCCCTGCGATCACCAGCGCAAGGACCACCAGCGTGCGCAGTGGGTGTGCGTGTTTCCTGCTTGTGGTAGCCACTTTTGCCTTTGTTGCTCAGTTCTTGGAGGTCGGCGGGGCGTCCCAGGTGGGCCCGTCGGTGCGCTCATCGGACGCGGCGGCCTCTGCGGGCTCGACGTCCTCGGTGGCCGTGACCTCAGGGGAGACCAGCGCTGCCGCATCGTCTGCGATCAGCTGCGGCTCCGCGTCGTCGGCGTACTCGAACTCATCGACCACGGGCTGCGTGCTCAGGGCCCGCTTGTCCATGGTGATCTCGACGCCGGGAGAGACCTCGAGGATCGCCTGCTTGTCGCCGAGGTACTTGATGGTGCCGACGATGCCGGAGATGGTCATCACTCGGGAGCCGGGCTCGAGAGAACTCATCAAATTGGCCGTTTCCTTGGCCTTCTTCTGTTGCGGTCGGATCATCAGGAAATACACGGCCCCGCCCATCAGGGCGATCATCGCAATTGTGGACCAGTCCATTGGGAATCCTTACAGGTACGCATCTGGGACGGCGCTGCCGCCGACCCCGTAGCCTAGCGCCGACTCGGGCGATTACCCATTCGGCGACCCGCCCCGCGGCCGGATCGGAACCTGTGAACTCAGTCCGAGCCGCCGAACAGGTCCGGAGCCACCGGCGGCTGCCCGATGATCCCCGCCGGCGGGGTCAGTCCGAGGTGCCGCCAGGCCCGCTGCGTTGCCACCCGTCCGCGCGGGGTTCGCATCAGGAAGCCCTCGCGTACGAGGAACGGTTCAGCCACCTCTTCGACGGTCTCGGTCTCCTCCGCCACGGCAAGGGCGAGCGTGGTCAATCCCACCGGGCCACCACCGAAGCCGCGGCAGATCGCGTCGAGCACGGCGCGGTCGAGCCGGTCGAGGCCGAGCGGATCCACCTCGTACAGCTCGAGCGCCGACCTGGCCACGTCCCGGGTCAGCAGTCCGTCGGCCTTCACCTGGGCGTAGTCGCGGACCCGGCGCCGCAGCCGGTTCGCGATGCGGGGGGTGCCACGGGAGCGCGAGGCGATCTCGACCGCTGCAGACCGGTCGAGGTGGATACCCAACAGCGCGGCGGAGCGCACCAGGATCTTCTCCAGGTCGGCTGCGGCGTAGAAGTCGAGTTGGGCGGTGAAGCCGAAGCGGTCGCGCAGCGGGCCGGGCAGCAGACCGGCCCTTGTGGTGGCTCCGACGAGCGTGAACCGCGGGATTTCCAGCGGGATCGCTGTGGCACCGGGACCCTTGCCGACCACAACGTCGACGCGGAAGTCCTCCATCGCCAGGTAGAGCATTTCTTCCGCGGGACGCGACATGCGGTGGATCTCGTCGAGGAAGAACACTTCGCCCTCGGTGAGCCCGGAGAGGATGGCGGCCAGGTCGCCGGCGTGCTGGATGGCTGGGCCGGACGAGATCCGGATCGGGGCGCCCATCTCCGCGGCGATGATCAGCGCAAGGGTGGTCTTGCCGAGCCCTGGGGGGCCCGAGAGCAGGACGTGGTCGGGGCTGGTGCCGCGGTGGCGGGCGCCGGCGAGGACAAGGCCGAGCTGTTCGCTGACGCGGCGCTGGCCGCCGAACTCCGCCAGCGAGGACGGCCGCAGCGCGGACTCGGCTGCCTGATCGTCACTGTGGACGTGCGGGTCGAGGGGGTCGGTCTCTGCGGTCATCTCGCTCACTTCGCCAGGCTGCGCAGCGCCGCCCGCAGCAGCAGCGCGACGGGGGTGTCGGGGTTCTCTGCCGCGGTGGCGGCGACCCGGTCGCAGGCCGCCTCCGCGTCGCGGGCTGAGTAGCCGAGCCCCTCGAGCCCTGCCCGTACCTGGTCACGCCAGCCGCTGGCGACCGCGGGGGCTCCCGCTCCTCCGCCGGATCCGGCCAGCACGTTGACCTTGTCCTTGAGTTCCAGCACCAGGCGCTGGGCGCCCTTCGCACCGATACCGGGGACGCGGGTGAGCGCGGTGATGTTCGCGGCGGCAACGGCTGCCCGGAACTCCTCCGGGGAGAAAACCGAGACCACCGCCTGGGCGATCCTGGGCCCGATGCCGGAGGCGCTCTGCACGAGTTCGAAGCAGTCCCGCTCCCCCGGCTCACCGAAGGCGTAAAGGGTCAGCGAGTCCTCGCGCACCACCAGCGAGGTGTGCAGGGTTACCTGCTCCCCCACCCGCACCGCGCCGGCCGTCGCCGGGGTGCACAGTGCCTTCAGGCCGAAGCCAGACAGGTCGACGACCAGCCAGGTGCCACCGACGGCGGCCACCTTCCCGGTCAGCTGGGCGATCATGCTCTGACTCCCCTTCCCTGCTCCACCAATGCCTGTTTCGTCAATGCCTGTCTCGCCAATGCCTGCTTTTCCATTGCCTGCGCGATCCGGTCGGCACCGGTGCCACGCCACAGGTGGCAGATCGCCAGGGCGACAGCGTCCGCTGCGTCCGCTGGTTTCGGCGGGGCAGAGAGCTTCAGGATGCGGGCGACCATGGTACCGACCTGGGCCTTGTCCGCCCGTCCGGAGCCGGTGATCGCGGCCTTCACCTCTGTCGGGGTGTGCGTGTGCACCGGCAACCCTGCGCGGGCACCGACGAGCATCGCGAGGCCGGCGGCCTGGGCTGTGCCGATGACCGACAGCACGTTGACGTCGGCGAACACCCGCTCCACGGCAATGACGTCGGGCTTGTAGTCGGTCACCCACTCGATAAGGCCGGCCTCGATCATCACGAGCCGTTGCGGCAGGTCCAACGTGGCGGGTGTCTTGATCACGCCGACAGCAACCAACTGGGGTGGCCGTCCCGGCGCACCGTCGATCACGCCCACCCCACATCGGGTCAGGCCGGGATCAACCCCAAGTACCCGCATCCGCACATCCTTTAAGAACAGTTGTTCGGATACTAACCAACTCCTGTGCCCCAATTACCGGTGCCACGCCCACGCCCGTCCGCTCGGTGCAGGATCAGTCGAGCTGGTCGCCGATCTCGTCGGGGACGTCCTCGTTGCTGTAGACGTTCTGCACGTCGTCGCAGTCCTCGATGGCGTCCAGCAGCTTGAACAGCTTCTCCGCGGTCTCCGCGTCGCCGATCGCCTCGGTGTACTGCGGGACGAACTGAACCTCTGCCGACTCGTAGTCGAGCCCGGCTGCCTGAATCGCCTTGCGCACTTCGACGACGGCGTTCGGGTCGCTGATCACGCGGAAGGTCTCGCCGTCGTCGAGGACGTCCTCCGGGTCGGCGTCCAGCGTTGCCTCCAGCAGGTCGTCCTCCTCGAGCGTGCGGGTGCCCTGAGCCTTGGCCACCTCGACGACGCCCTTGCGGTCGAAGATCCGCGACACCGAACCCACGTCGGCCATGGTGCCGCCGTTGCGGGTAACCGCCACCCGGACGTCGGAGGCCGAGCGGTTGCGGTTGTCGGTGAGGCACTCGATCAGCAGCGCGGTGCCACCGGGGCCATACGCCTCGTAGATGATCGTCAGGTAGTCGGCGCCGCCGGCCTCGGTGCCGCCGCCGCGCTTGACCGCGCGTTCGATGTTGTCGACAGGGACGGAGGTCTTGCGGGCCTTCTGGATTGCGTCGTACAGAGTCGGGTTACCGGCGGTGTCCGGACCACCGGTGCGGGCCGCGACCTCGATGTTCTTGATCAGCTTGGCGAAGAGCTTGCCCCGCTTGGCATCGATGACAGCCTTCTTGTGCTTGGTGGTGGCCCACTTGGAGTGCCCGCTCATGTACGTCCATCCGTCGTCACTTGATTTTGCGCCGCTCAGTCTAGGCCACCTAGCCTGAGCCGCATGAGCGAGCGCTTGCACGGCGAGTACAAGGTGCCTGGCGGCAAGCTGGTGGCCGTCGACCTTTCCGTAACCGAGGATCGTCTGGCCGACGTCGGAGTCAGCGGCGACTTCTTCCTCGACCCTGACGAGGCGCTACCGGTGATCGACCGCGCACTGGGTGGTGTGAGCACAGAGACGGCCGTTGGCGAGCTCGCCGCACGGATCGACGCCGACCTCGCCCGGGCCAGCGCTGAGGGCCTCCTCGGTGTTCCCGTGACCATGGTGGGGTTCGACTCCCGGGCGGTCGCCATCGCCGTCCGCCGGGCGCTGGGGCGCTCCACCGGCTGGGCCGACCACACGTTCACCTACCTCGACCCAGGGGTGCTCGACCCAGCAGAGCACGCAGCGTTGGACGAGGTGCTGGCACGCGAACTGGCGGCCGGAGAGCGCGGTCCGACGTTCCGGTTCTGGGAATGGCAGAACCCGGCTGTCGTCATCGGTTCGTTCCAGTCCCTACGCAACGAGGTGGACTCCGAGGCCGCCCAGCGCTTCGGCGTCCAGGTGGTGCGACGGGTCTCCGGTGGCGGGGCGATGTTCATGGAGGCCGGCAACTGCATTACCTTCTCCATCGTGGTGCCCGCGACGCTGGTGGACGGGATGAGCTACGAGGCGTCCTACGCCTTCCTCGACGAATGGGTGCTCACAGCGCTCGGGCAGGTGGGGGTGCAGGCGCACTACGCGGGGCTGAACGACATTGCCTCGCCGGCCGGCAAGATTGCCGGCGCTGCGCAGAAGCGGTTCGTCGGCGGTGCCGTCCTTCACCACGTGACCATGGCGTACGACATCGATGCCGACAAGATGCTGCAGGTGCTGCGGATCGGTCGCGAGAAGCTTTCCGACAAGGGCACCAAGAGCGCGAACAAGCGTGTTGACCCCGTGCGGTCGCAGACCAACCTGCCGCGCGCCGAGGTGATGGCGTCGTTCCTGTCCACCTTCCGCTCCCTCTACCGGGTGGTGGCTGGTGAGCTCACCCCGTCCGAGCTCGCGGAGGCGAAGGAGTTGGCCGAGACCAAGTTCGGCAACCCGGAATGGACCGCGCGCGTGCCCTGACCGCTCCCGTCGGCGTATCAGCCGGGGACCGTCGGCCCTCTTCACCACCAGCGGCGCGCGTCGCGCGCCACGGGACCTGGGAGAAGAGATGGCCCGCACGAAGCAGTCCGGCTGGAGTCCGGTCGCCGATGTCGCATCAGGAGAGGTCGTCCCGCGCGGGCGGCGCATCACCATCGGAGGAGGACGGTTCGCGCCGGACTCCGCGCATGCCGTTGTGGTGTCCGGTGGCGGAAACGCCACGGTGGAGTACAGCGAGGGGGTGCTCGTCCTGGACACCGGGTCGCTCGCGCCCGGACGACACCTGGTGCACGTCGAAGGCGTGCCCGCCGGCAAGGAGGCGCGGCAGGACTTCCGCTTCGAGTTCGTCGTCGTGGAGACGCCGGCAGAACTCACGGGCAAGCACGTCATCCTCCACGCGGTGCGGATGCGGATCGGGGAACTCGATGTCGAACGGCTTCTCATGGCCGGCGGTGTGGGCGGGGCGTTCTTCGACGTCTTCAAGGCCGTCGGACGCGAGGACGGTGAGCCGTCGGTGCTGGCCTCCGACCATAACGGTGAGCGAGTCGACCTGGACGCCGAGCTCAAGGCTTTGGGCGAGCGCCGGCGCAAGCAGTACGGCCGGGTCGAACCAGCCCTCGCCGAACGCCTCGGGGCTGGCGGGACCGTGGAGGTGGCAGTGTGGGCGAACCTGCCTGCGGACGTCCCCGGGGCGGCGCTGCCGGAGAAGTCGCAGCGCAGTCCTGCGAAGCACCCGCCGGCGTCGGAGCTGGAAGCCAGGAGGGTGTGGGAAGAGGTCGCGTCCAAGCTCGCCGAGGTGGGCGCCCGGTACAAGCTGGAGGTACGCCGGATGGATCCGGCCGCTCCCGTGGTGTACGGGTCGATGCCGGCCGAGGCCGTCCGGGAGTTCGCGGAGCACGAGCTTGTCGCGGGCGTGTTCGGCTACGACCCTACCGGCGAGGTGGACCTGGGCAACTCGATCGCTGTGGCGAACTCCGACGATGCGCACACCGCCGGTTTCACCGGCAGTGGCGTCAGGGTTGCGGTCTACGAGGACGGACCTGATGTGACCACCAACCTGTCGATCGCCGGGCGCTACACGACCAGCCCGACGCTGAGCAACCATGCCCGGCTCACGCACGCTGTGATCAAGAACATCCAGGCAAACGCCCCGCACGGCCATGCGCCGGATGTGAGCCTGTTCTCGGCGAACAGCATGGACCTGGACGCGATCCGGTGGGCGGCGCAGGACCAGGGCTGCACAGTCATCAGCCAGAGCTTCCACCGCCCGGCCGAGCAGACCAGCAGCGGGTTGTCTCACGACGACATGTACAAGGACTGGCTGGCACTGCACTGGCCCTTCCCGACAATCGTCGAGGCATCCGGCAACGGTTCGTCGACCGAGTTCGTGAACCACAAGGGCTTCAACCGGCTCACCGCCGGAAGCCACGACGACTCGGCGACGGCGATGGCGTCGGACTCGGTGTTCCGCAACCCGGCCAGCACCCACGGCGACCGCGAGCAGCCGGAGATCTCGGCCAATGGCACCGGGGTCACAGCCGTCGGACTGACCATGAGCGGCACCAGCTTCGCCGCGCCCGCCACCGCAGGAGTGGCAGCCGTTGTGCAGCAGGCTGCGCCGGTCCTCCAGTCATGGCCGGAGGGCTGCCGGGCGATCCTGCAAGCCTCGGCCTGGCGCAACCCGAGTGGCGGCCGCTGGCGCGCCGACCTGATCGCCGGCGTGGACGGCCGGGACGGGGCTGGCGCAGTGGATGCCGAGGCTGCCGTCTCGATTGCAAAGTCGCGGCAGCAGCGCAACAACGCCGGTTCCCTCCGCGGCTGGGACGTCGGAACGCTGCGCACGGCAGATCTGGCGAGCGGGCTGTCCACCTTCACCTATCGCATCAAGACGCCTGCCCGTCCGGTCTTCTGGGGCCAGCACGTGAAGGTGGCACTTGCCTGGGACTCCAACGCCACGCGCACGAACTTCCTCTTCTTCGAGTCGTTGTCCGACTCGCTGACAGTCGACCTCGACCTGCACGTCCGTGACTCGGCCGGCTCGTTCGTCGCCTTCAGTTCCTCGTTCGACAACAGCTACGAGATCGCCGAGTTCGACGCCAAGGCCGGAGAGACCTATGAGGTATCGATCCGGCGCTGGTCGGGTACCGACGACGTCTGGTACGGCATCGCCTGGACCCAGGTGAGCACCCTGTTCGACATCTTCGGCTCGATCAACGCCTCGCCGATCTCGGGCTGAGCGGCCACCGCTGGTCGAGCTTGGCTGCCCTGAGCGTGTCGAAGGGGTCGCAACCCCGAAGCCTCGCCAAGCTCGGCCAGCGGCTCGCTCTGCCTCAAGCAGCCAGCGCGGACGCCCCCATGGCGCCGACAATTCTGTCGAAGTCGTCGCTTGGGATCTGGAACAGGCCCCTTCGGAAGGTGAAGCCCCAGTTGTGCTCGTCCGGAATGAACGAGAGCTGCCCGAGCAGCGGCCGGATCGGCGTCGGGAAGCAGGCGCTGAAGGCCACTTCCCGTCGCCAGGGATGGAAGTCCGGGGTCATCTCGACCTGGTAGACGTCCGTGCCGGTGATCACTCCGCAGGCGGTGAACTGCTGCAGCGGTTCGCCGTCGGGGTAGTCGGTGCGGGGTGAATAGAACACGATCCGGTCGCCGGCCTGCAGCCGGGACAGTCGGGTGCTCTTGCCGTGGTCGGCCTGCGTGAAGCCGCCTTCGACGCCGCGGCGCACATGTTCGAGGCTGATGGTGTTGATCCAGTCTCGTCGTTCCCTCGTGGAATCCTGGTTCTTCGACATGCCTACAAGTCTGAAACGGGCCTCTGACACTTGTCTCTGGGGCAGTGTCAGTGGGGCCTGTCAGAATAGTACACATGTTCGACTATGTGGATGTGTCGGGGCTGGATGCGGGTGCCGCGCTGGGTGTGCTGGAGCAGGCGCAGCAGGCCATGCGGCAGGCGGAGGTGCAACA
>JADGPA010000021.1 GCA_017882685.1 Propionibacteriaceae bacterium
CCGGCACCGGCCCTGTCGACCCGCCCGCGCGGCACAATCCACAGCCCGAACCGGCGCCGAGCGACAACTCCTTCGACCTCACCGAGCCCATCGCCGTCGTCGCTGCCTACGCCGACGAGATACCCAAACTCGAGGCGATCACCGCCGTCAGAAGCCCGCTCGCCGCCGACCGCAATCCCGAGCCGGACGACCGGGTGGCGCCGAAACAGGTGGGGCGGTCCAAAGCCAAGAAAGCTCCGGCCAGGAAAAAGCGGCGGGTGGTGCTGGCCGGCCGGTCGGCCGCGGCGCTGTTCGCGGTGCTGGCGCTGGCGCTCACCGGTGGCGCCTACCAATGGCAGGCCTCGAAGAACGACCTGTTGCGGAACGTCGCTGCACTCGACCCCAACTCGCGCGACATTCTGGACCCGAACGCTCAGTTCGGTGACGAGAACTTCCTGATCGTCGGCGTGGACAGCCGCATCGGCGCCAACTCCGAGATGGGCGCCGGTGACACCTCCGACGCCGAAGGCGCCCGCTCGGACACCGTGATGCTGGTCAACATCCCGGCCAACCGCAAGCGCGTGGTGGCCGTCTCCTTCCCTCGCGACCTGGCCATCAGCCCGATGAAGTGCGAGGCCTGGAACCCCGAGAACGGCGAGTACGGCCCGGTATACGACAAAACCACCGGAGAGTGGAGCGACCAATACCGGTACACCGAGACCAAGTTGAACTCCGCCTACGCCCTCGGCGGCCCGAAATGCCTGGTGAAGGTCATCCAGAAGATGTCCGGCCTGTCGATCAACCGGTTCATGGCCGTCGACTTCGCCGGCTTCTCCAAGATGGTCGACGCGCTCGGCGGCGTCGACGTGTGCAGCACCACGCCGCTGGAGGACTACGAACTCGGGACGGTGCTCGCCAGCGCCGGCCACCAGAAGCTCGACGGCCACAGCGCGCTGAACTACGTGCGGGCCCGGCAGGTCACCACCGAAAGCAACGGTGACTACGGCCGCATCAAACGACAGCAGCTTTTCCTGTCCTCGCTGCTGCGCTCGATGATCTCCACGGACACGCTGTTCAGCCTCAACAAGCTCAACAACGTGGTCAACATGTTCATCGACGACACCTACGTCGACAACGTCAAGACGAAGGATCTCGTCGACCTCGGCCAGTCACTGCAGGGCGTGGCGGCCGGGCGCATCACGTTCGTGACCGTCCCGACCACCGGCATCACCGACGCCGACGGAAACGAGGAACCACGCACCGAAGACATCCGGGCGCTGTTCGACGCGATCATCAACGACGACCCGCTGCCCGGCGAGAACGACAAGAACGCGACGACGAGTCCGGCCACCGAAGCCAAGAAGACCCTGGATGCCACCATCCAGGCCGCGACGCCGACGAGCACGGCAGCGCAGCCCGCGGACTCGACGGTCACGGAGCTGGTCAACGCGGTCACCACCGAACCGCAGGACGTCACGGTGAAGGTCTCCAACTCCACCGCCGAGGGAGGCCTGGCCAATACCGCCAGCACCGAACTCGCCGACCACGGCTTCAACGTCCTCGACCCCGACGACTACTCCAGCAATGTGCAGACCACGACCGTGATGTTCTCGGCAGGCAACGAGCAAGCCGCGGCGACCGTCGCTTCGGCGCTGCCGAATGCGCACATGGAGCGAGTCACCGGCCTCGGTGACGTGGTGCAGGTGGTACTCGGCCCCGACTTCAGCACGGTCAACGCCCCGCCGGCCAGCGGCTCGGCGGTCAGCGTGCGCGTCAGCCACAGCGTGAGCAGCACGCCCACGGAGTTGCCCGAGGATCTGACGGTGACGAACGCCGCCGACGTGACCTGCGAATAGCGGTTGAATTCCGCCACGGCGGGTAGAAGCCATTCACCGTGCGTTCACTCTGTCGCGACACGGTCGCTCAACCTCGGGAAGTAGGCTTGCGCCATGCGTACCGCGTACCACGATCAGCTCGACGCGTTGACCCTTCAGTTGGCCGAGATGTGCCGCATGGCCGGGGTCGCCATGGAGCGTGCCACCCAGGCGTTGTTGCAGGCCGATCTGACGTTGGCCGAGCAGGTCATCAGCGACCACGAGCAGATCAGTGCCGCGAGCGCCCGCGCCGAAGAGGCGGCCTTCGTCCTGCTCGCGCTGCAGGCACCGGTTGCCGGTGACCTGCGCGCGATCGTCAGTTCCATCCAGATCGTGGCCGACGTCGACCGGATGGGCGCGCTGGCCCTGCATGTCGCCAAGATCGCCCGCCGCCGCCACCCCCAGCACGCGCTGCCCGAGGAAGTCAACGGCTACTTTGCCGAAATGGGCCGGGTGGCAGTCGAATTGGGCGACAGCGCCCGCGAGGTCTTGATATCGCGCGACCCGGACAAGGCCCGCAGCATCCGCGAAGAAGACGACGCGATGGACGACCTGCACCGCCACCTGTTCAGCGTCATGATGGACCGCGAATGGAAGCACGGCGTCGCCGCAGCGGTGGACGTGACACTGCTCGGCCGGTTCTACGAACGCTTCGCCGACCACGCCGTGGAGATCTCCCGGCGGGTCATCTTCCAGGTCACCGGGCGACTGCCCGAAGAAGAGGAAATCCCGACCTACTGAAGCTTCAGCGGCAGCAATTCGGGTCGAGAACCGCGCACAGCGCGGCGACGGCGTCACCGTGCGGACAGTGGTAGACATTCATGCCGCGTCGCTGCGATTCCACCAGCCCGGCTCGGCGCAGCTGGCTCAGATGATGGCTGACCGTCGATTCACTGAGACCGAGCACGGCGGCGAGTTGACCGCTGTTCTCCTCCCCGGCCGGGGAGGAGAACAGCAGCGACATGATCTTGACCCGGGCCGGATCGGCCAACGCCTTCAGTCGCAGGGCGACATGGAGGGCATCCTCGTCGCTCATCGGACCGGCCGCGACAGGTGCGCAGCAGACCGGGGCGGTGGTGTCGAGTACGGGCAGCGCCTTGGGCATGAAAACAATCCTGCCAGAGAGGTTGACATATATCAAAGAGGTCGGCATGCTGGAGTCGCAACCAGTTCGATATAAGTCTCACAGGTAGGAAGGATCTCGAATGTCACGCATCCAGCTGGCCCTCAACGTCGACAATCTCGACGAAGCAGTCACGTTCTACTCCAAGCTCTTTGACGCCCAGCCGGCGAAACTCAAGCCCGGCTACGCCAATTTCGCTCTGACCGAGCCGCCGCTGAAACTGGTGCTGCTCGAGAATCCCGGCAATGGCGGCACCATCAACCACCTCGGTGTCGAGGTCGAGTCCAGCGAAGCCGTGCACTCCGAGATCGCCCGGCTCACCGGGGAAGGGCTGTTCACCGACGAGGAGATCGGCACGACATGCTGCTTCGCCACCCAGGACAAGGTCTGGGTCACCGGTCCGGGCGGTGAGCGCTGGGAGGTCTACACCGTGCTCGCCGATTCCGAGACTTTCGGCTCCAGC
>JADGPA010000151.1 GCA_017882685.1 Propionibacteriaceae bacterium
CTGCAACCTCGCCTTCTCCATGGTGACCACCTTCCTGCTGTACTACATGACCGACGTGGCCGGCCTGACCGCCGCCGCCATCGGCACCATGTTCCTGGTGGTGCGCCTGTGGGACGCCTTCACCGACCTGTTCGCCGGCCGGATGGTCGACAAGACCATGACCAGATGGGGCAAGTTCCGCCCGTTCATCCTGTGGTTCGCCGTACCGGTGACGTTCATGAGCGTCCTCAACTTCAACGTGCCCTCACCTGGCATCAAGTGGTTGGGCCTCTTCGAGTGGGACCTGAGCACTAGCGGCCAGCTGCTGTACGCCTACCTGGCCTACGCGCTCCTGGGCATGATCTACTCGCTGATCAACATCCCGTACGGTTCGCTGGCCTCGGCGATGACCCAGTCGGTGGGCGAGCGGGCCAAGCTGGTTGCCGCCCGCACCTTCGGTGCCGCCTTCGGCACAGTGCTGCTGACCTACATCGTGGCCCCGCAGATCTCCGCCATCCAGAAGACCGCGCCCAAGCTGGCCCAAAACGCCGATGCCGCCGCGAAGGCCGCGTACGAGACCGCCGCGCTGATGTACCGACAGAACGTGCAGAACGTGTTCACCCAAACCACCCTGTGGTTCGTGCTGCTGGGCAGCATCGCCTACTTCATCACCTTCTTCTGGTGCCGGGAGTCGGTGGTCCGGACCACTCCGAAGGTCTCGATCAAGGAGACGTTCGACACGCTGAGGGCGAACAAGGCGCTGGCCTTCCTGTGCGGCGCCAGCTTCTTCTACCTGATCGCCTTCTTCGCCGTCGGCGGCGCCACCGCCTACTACGCGAAATACGTCATGGGCGACGTCGGGCAGACCGCCAACATGACCCTGGTCAACGTCGGGATCGGGCTGCTGATCACCCCGCTGATCCCAGCCATCATCAAGCGGCTCGGCAAGAAGACGGTGTTCCAGTACTGCGGCGTGTTCACCATCATCGGTGGCGTGGCGCTGGCCTTCGTCCCAACCGGCGCGCTGGCGCTGGCGCTGGTCTTCCTCGCGATCAAGGGCATCGGCGCCTCGCTGATCAACACCTTGATGTTCGGCCTGGAGGCCGACACCGTCGAATACGGCGAGTGGAAGTCGGGGAAGCGGTCCGAGGGGGCTACCTACGCGATCTTCTCCTTCACCCGCAAGGTCACCCAATCCATCGGTGGCGCCCTGGGTGCCTGGGCACTGGCCTTCGGCGGGTACATCTCCGCCAGTGCCACCGACCCCAACCCGGTGCAGCCGGAGTCGGCGATCTGGGCGATCAAGTTCACAATCGGCCTGCTGCCCGCGATCAGCGCGCTGCTGGCGATGCTGGTCTTCTGGAAGTACCCGCTGACCGACAAGCTGTTCCGCCAGATCCGCGACGAGAACGAAGCCCGCAAGGTTGAACTCGCCGCCAAGGGCGAAAAGCTCTACTGAGCCGCAGCAGGACCAGAACCAACAGGAGAAACGTCAATGAGTCAATCAGCCATCAACTCCACAGGCCCCGTGGTCACCCTCTTCGAAGCGTACGGCTCAGGCGCCGAGCAGGTCGGCGCCAAGGTCGCCGAGGCCCTTGGGGTCGACTTCCTCAGCCAGCAGTACTCCTCGGAGACGATCGAAGGCGCCGCCGCCCAACAGCAGGACTCCGAAGACGGCTTCCTGATGCGCTTCTTCAAGCTCTTCGGCCAGTCCACCACCGATCACCTGGACAACATCCTGGTGCCGACGGACCAGCACGACGACAACCAGGTGGTGCGGAACATCAACCGCACGCTGATCGACTTCACCGCCAACGGCGGGGTGGTCCTCGGCCGGAACGGCACGGTGGTGCTCGCCAGCAACCCCCAAGCGCTGCACGTGAAGCTGGACGGGCCGGTGGAGAGCCGAATCGCCCGGGCCGCGGAGCTGGCCGGCATCGATCGGGAAAGAGCGGCACGCCGGCAGGTCAACGAGGACGAGGCCCGGGCAGCGATGGCGCAGCGGCTGTACAACTGGGATCCGCGACAGAACGACTACTACGATCTGGTGATCAACACCGGCCGGTTGTCGTTGGACACCGCGGTCGAGATCATCGTCGCCGCGGCCCGGATCAAGGTCCAGCACGCCAGCCAGTAGCTCGCAGCTCAATCGAACCGGCTCCCGTGGGTGACCCCTGCGGGGGCCGGTTCCGCCTTCGTCAGGCTGTCGTTCCGGCAACCAGCGGCAACCGTTTGCCGCGACGCCGAGTCCGCTGGTTGATTGGACGCACACGGTCGATAGCCGGCCGCCCAGAACTGCGAATCGCCTGCGCCAGGAGCCAACCATGTCCATCACAATCCCCGCCGGACAAGCTGCGACCGAACCGACCGCCGACGTCGGCGTGATCGGGATGGCGGTGATGGGCAGCAACCTGGCCCGCAACTTCGCCAGCCACGGCTACACCGTCGCCCTGTTCAACCGGACGCCCGGTCGCACCCGGGAACTCATGGCCGCCCACAGTGCCGACGGTTCGTTCGTCCCGGCAGAAGGCGTCGAGGTCTTTCTTGCCAGCCTGAAGCGCCCCCGTCGGATCATCCTGATGGTGCAGGCCGGCGATGCGACCGACGCCACCATCACCTCCCTGCTGCCCTTCCTCGAGGAGGGCGACATCGTCGTCGACGGCGGCAACTCCCACTTCCCCGACACCATCCGGAGGGAGGCCGCGCTGCACGAGTTGGGCCTCAACTTCGTTGGTGCCGGCATCTCCGGCGGCGAGGAGGGCGCGCTGCTCGGCCCGGCGATCATGCCCGGCGGCACCGAGGAGTCGTACAAATCGCTCGGCCCGCTGCTGGAGAGCATTGCCGCTAAGGTCGACGGCGTCCCCTGCTGCACCCACGTCGGGCCCGACGGCGCCGGGCACTTCGTGAAGATGGTGCACAACGGCATCGAGTACGCCGACATGCAGCTGATCGGTGAGGCCTACGACCTGCTTCGCCAGGGCCTTGGCGCGAGTCCGGCAGAGCTCGGCGACATCTTCTCCGAATGGAACTCCGGCGACCTGGAGTCCTTCCTGATCGAGATCACGGCAGAGGTGCTGCACCACGTCGACGCAGAGACAGGCAAGCCGTTCATCGACGTCGTCGTCGACGAGGCCGGTCAGAAAGGCACCGGCCGCTGGACGGTGCAGAACGCCCTCGAACTCGGCGTACCGGTGACCGGCATCGCGGAGGCGACCTTCGCCCGTGCACTGTCCAGTTCACTCCCGCAACGGACCGCGGCTCACGAGGTGCTCCCCGCGAATGCGCAGCCTTGGGCGGTCGCCGACCGCGCCGAGTTCATCGACGACGTCCGCTCCGCCCTGTATGCCTCGAAGGTGGTCGCCTACTCCCAGGGCTTCGACCAGATCGCCGCAGCCAGTGAGCAGTACGGCTGGGCGATCGATCGCGGCGCAATGGCCCGAATCTGGCGCGGGGGCTGCATCATCAGGGCTCGGTTCCTCAACCGGATCACCGAGGCCTACGAGCGCGACCCGGAACTGCCTCTGCTGATCGCTGACCAGTACTTCGCCGACGTCGTGGGCACCGGAGTGGCCGCGTGGCGCCGGGTTGTCGCCCAGGCGGCGATGGCTGGGGTCCCCACGCCGGCGTTCGCCTCCTCGCTGAGCTACTACGACGGCCTGCGGGCCGAGCGCAGCACAGCCGCCCTGATCCAGGGCCAGCGCGACCTGTTCGGGGCACACACCTACCGTCGGGTGGATCGGGCGGGTACGTTCCATACTCAGTGGTCGACCGATCGCGCCGAGACCGAGATCGTGGGTGTCGCGATCCCCGCCGGACAGGGTCGGCCCACCACAGGAGGCTGACACCATGACCACCGCACTGATCGGACCGCTGACCGGCGGGCCGGCGATCATGGCGGACCGCGTCACAGAGGCCCTCGGCAACCCTGACCGGCTCGGCGTGGCCTTCTCCGGCGGCGTCGACTCCTCGGTGTTGCTTGCCCTCGCTGCCCGGGCCCTCGGCCCAACGAGGACGCTGGCGATCCTGGGCGTCTCGCCGAGCCTTGCCTCCGACGAACGCACTGCTGCTCACCAGGTGTCTGCTGCGATCGGCGTCCCGCTGATCGAACTCGAGACACATGAGACTGACTTGGCCGAATACCGGGCCAATGGGCCCGACCGGTGCTTCTACTGCAAGGACGAACTCTTCACCCGCATCTCCGACGAGGTCGCCGATCGGTACCACCTGAGCGCCATCGCCTACGGCGAGAACGCCGACGACGCGCTGCGCCCTGACCGTCCGGGGTCGCAGGCAGCGACCAACCATCGGGTGCTCCGCCCCCTCGCCGACGCCGGGCTGGGCAAGGCCGCCGTCCGTGAGGTGGCCCGTGCGCTGGGACTGTCGTCCGCAGACAAGCCGGCCGCGCCGTGCCTTGCCTCCCGTATCCCCCACTTCCAGGAAGTCACACCGGAGAAGCTGCGACAGGTCGACGTGGCCGAATCGGCCGTGCGGGCGCTCGGCTTCGCCGATGCCCGGGTGCGCCATCACGGCGAGATTGCCCGGCTCGAACTGCCTGTCGCTGAGTTGCCCTTCGCCGTCTCCGAAGGGGTTCGCGAAGAGCTGCTCGAGGCCGTGCGGTCGGCCGGTTTCCGGTTCGTCAGCCTCGACCTGGCCGGCATCCAGTCCGGAGCCTTCACCTTGTCGCTGGTGACGCCAAGAGCCCGCATCGATGGCTGACGACTGGCGGCCGTCGGCGGCCCTGCGGGAGGTGGCCGAGCTCGACTTCGACCGCGCCGCGCGCCGCGGCTACCCCGAAGCGGTGTACTGCGAATCGAAGACGCCTGCGCAGCTGCGGTTGATCGCCGGGGCCGTGCGGGAGCGGTCAGCGCGAACGTTGTTCACAAGGGCAAACGCAGACCAGGCCGCAGCCGTGCTGGCTGAACTGCCCGACGCCGGCCAGGACGAGGAGTCGCGGCTGCTGTGGTGGCCCGCCGAACCGACGGCCGAGACCGGGGGACTGGTGGTGATTGCCGCGGCCGGAACATCCGACCTGCCGGTCGCCCGCGAGGCGCAACTGGTTGCCCGCTTCCTCGGCCGGCGCACCGAACTGGTGCCCGACGTTGGCGTGGCCGGGCTCCACCGCATCCTGAACCGGCTGGAGTTACTTCGCAGCGCTGCAGCGATAGTTGTGGTTGCCGGCATGGACGGGGCTCTGCCCAGCGTTGTCGCCGGCCTGGTCGCCGCGCCGGTGATCGCTGTGCCGACCTCGGTCGGCTACGGAGCAGCCTTCGAAGGGCTGGCCGCACTGCTGACCATGCTCAACTCGTGCGCTCCCGGGGTGGCCGTCGTCAACATCGACAACGGCTACGGCGCCGGCCACCTGGCCGCGCAGATCGCTGCGAACGGCTGAACAGGGCCAGAGCGCGGGCGTGGAAGTCGTCGATCAGCAGCCGCAGCCGGTGCGCCGGTGAACGGCCCCAGGACACCCTGCGGGCCCGACCTGCGCTGACAACGAATGGCAACAACTCCGGGCTGTGCCGGATGTCGGCCTAGCGTTGGGCATTCCCCTAAGCATCCAACGAAGGATCACAATGGCTGACCAGAAGATTCGTCTCGGCATCATCGGCCTCGGCGCCCAGGGCGGTTACTACGCGGGCTTCCTGGCGGCAGGCAAGGTCGGCAACACGGTGCTGGGCGCCATCTGCGACACCGACGAGTCCAAGCGCCCCGTGGCCGACGGCTACGGCGTGCCCTTCCACACCGACTACCTCGCGCTGCTCGACAGCGGTGACGTCGACGCTGTCGTCACCACTGTTCCCCACTACCTGCACCCGCAGATGGCCATCGACGCCCTCGAGCGCGGCATCCACGTGCTGGTGGAGAAACCTGCCGGCGTCTACACCGGACAGGTGCGCAAGCTGCTAGACACGGCCGCCGCCCACCCGGAGCTGACGACGGCGATCATGTTCAACCAGCGCACGAACTCGCTGTACCAGGACCTGCGTGAGCTGGTGTCCGGCGGCACGCTTGGCGCGCTACGGCACACCAGCTGGATCATCACCACCTGGTGGCGTCCGCAGGGCTACTACGACCAGAGCCGGTGGCGCGCCACCTGGGGTGGCGAGGGCGGCGGCGTCCTGGTCAACCAGGCCCCCCACCAGCTCGACCTGTGGCAGTGGATCTGTGGGGTGCCCACGGCGGTCTTCGCAAAACTCGCATTCGGCTTCCAGCGCGACATCGCCGTCGAGGACGAGGTGACGGCTGTCGTGGACTTCGGCGGCGGGGCGACCGGCACGTTCATCACCTGCACCCACGACCTGCCGGGCACCGACCGCCTGGAGATCCTGCTCGACCAGGGCAAGATCGTGGTCGAGGACTCGAAGCGGGTCACCGTGACCAGGCTGAGCGCTCCCGAGCAGGAACTCAGCAAGGGCATGGACATGTCGGACGTGATGCGCATCTTCGCCGGCGACGCCGACACCTCCGACCTGATGACCACCACGACCTCGACCTACGAATCGGCGTGGAGCGAGCAGCATCCGCGTGTGATCGAGAACTTCTCCGCGAACATTCTCGACGGCACACCACTGATCGCGCCGGTCGGCGACGGCATTCACGGCGTCCGGCTCGCGAACGCGATCCACCTGTCAGGCTGGACCGGCCGGGAGGTGTCCATCGCGGACTTCGACGAGGCCGGCTATCTCGCCGAGCTGAACAGCCGGATCGCCGCCGAGGGCACCTTCGCCGTCCGAGAGGAGAACTGACATGGCCAAGGTCGGTGTGCAGCTGATGATGGTGCGCGACAAGGTCGCCGACGAGGGCATGTTCGGTGTGCTGCAACGGGTCTCGGGCCTCGGCTATGAGGCCGTCGAGGTCTCCCAGATCCCCATGGACGCGGCGAACGTCGCCGGACTGGAACGGGGACGGGAAGAACTCGGCCTGCAGGTGGCTGCCGTGTCGGTGGCGCTGAAGAAGGGGGCAACGGCCACCGGGGACGCCCTTGACACCGACTTCGCCAAGATCGTCGAGGACTGCCGACGCCTGAAGTGCCGTTTCGCCCGGATCGGCATGATGCCGTTCGAGGCAATGGTCTCCAAGGAGGCGGTGGTGCGCTTCGCGGATGAGACCGAGGCGGCGGCCCAGCGGCTGGCTGCCGAGGGCGTCACGCTGGCCTATCACAACCACCACGTGGACTTCGCCAAGCATGACGGCGAGACCCTCTTCGACATCGTGCGCCGGGTCTCGCCATCGGTCCATTTCGAGATCGACGTGCACTGGGTGCAGCGCGGTGGCAGGAGCCCCGTGGAGGTGCTCGCCGAGGTGGCGGGCAAGGTCGAGCTCGTCCACCTCAAGGATTACCGGGTGGCCACTCTCCCGCCGGCTGCCCTCGAGCTGCTGGCCGCCGGTGATTTCGCCGGGTTCATGCAGGCCTTCGCCAACCTTGTGCAATTCGCCGAAGTCGGCGCGGGCAACATCGCCTTCGGACCGGTGATCGGTCAGGCGCTGGCCAGCGGCGCCGAATACCTGCTGGTCGAGCAGGACGAGCTGTACGGACGCGACGCCTACGACTGCCTGGCCGACTCGATGGCGCACATCAGGAGCCTCGGCTACTAGCCCGGGACCTCCGCACCAACGACCAGCCCGGCAGCCGTAGCGGCCGCGAACGCGGCGGCCAGCACCGATCGCTGCGTCCTGTCCGTGGCCTCTGCGACGGCGCAGACATCGGCGAACTCGGGCGTCGCGGTGAGGATGCGGCCGCCCCGATGGCCGATCTTGATCCGGACGGGCTGCCCGTGAACCTGCACCACCGACCAGTACCTTTCCAACATCCGTTTGGTCACGGGGTACTCCCGGACCCCGAGGGTCGGCACGAGGTCGAAGACCCGTTCCCGCAAGACCGGAAGCGCGTCAGCACCGGCCAGCACGTTCAGGGTGTGCGCCGGCCGCCCCTTCTTCATCAGGATCGGGGTCAGCCAGTCGTCGTCCGCGCCGGCGTCCATCAGGGCGGCCACCACGCCCGGCCACAGTCGGGGATCGAGGTCATCGACGTTCGACTCCAGCACCCAGGATGGGGCAGCGACGTCGGTCGCCACGGCGGCGTCCTCGCCCACGACGAGGCGCACCACGTTGGGACGGCCGGGATCGTCGCGCGACCCCGCCCCGACCCCCACAGCCACCACCGTGCACGCCGGCAGGGCGGCAACCGGTTCGGCGAGCGTGGTGACAAGGGCCATCCCAGTGGGGGTGGCCAACTCGCCCTCCCCACCAGACACCAGCTGCCAGCCGCGTGACAGTTCGAGCACCGCCGGCACCGGGATCGGGATCTCGCCGTGCGCCGATCGGATGCTGCCGGAGCCGACACCGACGGGGCCGGCCCCGACGCTGTCGACGGCGAGGTCCACCAGGCCGGCGCACACGCCCACCACGTCGGCGATCGAGTCCCACGCCCCCACCTCATGGAAGTGGACGGTCTCGACGTCGATCCCGTGCGCACGTGCTTCGGCGTGGGCCAGGGCTTCGAACACCGCCAGCGCACGTTCCTTCACTGCAGCTTGCAGCGCCGAGTCCAGCAGCATGCCCCTGATCACCGTCCAGTCGCGGTGCGGCAGGTCGTCGACGAGAACCTCGACGTTCACCTTGCTCGCACGAAGGCCCGCCCGCTGAACCTCCGCGCTCGTCAATCGCACTGTCTCGGGCATCACGGCGTCGATGGCATCCTGCATCACAGGCAAGGAAACGCCCGCGTCGGCGAGGGCGCCAAGGAGCATGTCACCGGCCACTCCGTTGCGCGCGTCGATCCAGGCGAGCAGTCGTGCGGAACGGCTTCGAAGCGGATCGGCCATGCCCGCGATCCTATGGCCGTCGCGCAGGGCCGGAGCATCCCGGTGCTCGAGGGAAGTGCGGATCCGGTGGGTCCCCACGGCCAGACGGGTGCCCGAAGGAAACAGTTGGCAACGACTGAGAGCCCGAGTTGGCACCGCCAGAGCATCAGGCAGCTTCGAATCGGGTTTGGCCCGGCCTCACGAAAAGGATCAATGATGTCCGCAATAGCAGCACCTTCCGCCCATCTCGGAGCCGTGGCCAAACAGCCGGCGACGGCCGTTATCGGATACGGCCTCGGCGACTTCGCCATGAATCTGTCTTTCTCCATGTCGACCGCATTCCTGCTCTACTACTTCACCGACGTCGGCGGCCTGTCCGCGGCGGCGGTGGGCACGATGTTCCTTGTCGTCCGACTGTGGGACGCCTTCACCGACCTGTTCGCGGGCCGTGCGGTCGACAGGGTCATGACCCGGTGGGGCAAGTTCCGGCCCTTCATCCTGTGGTTTGCAGTCCCGGTGCTGTTCCTCAGCTTCCTCAACTTCAATATCCCCACGCCGGGAATCAAGTGGCTGGGAATACTCGAGGTCAACCCGGACATGAATTCTCAGCTGCTCTACGCCTACCTGGCCTATGCGGCGCTCGGACTGGTGTATTCGCTCATCAACATTCCCTACGGCTCGCTGGCGTCTGCCATGAGCCAGTCGGTGAATGAACGGGCCAAGCTGGTGGCCGGACGCACCTTCGGCGCAGCGGTCGGCGGCGTCCTGCTCACCTACATCGTCGCCCCGCAGATCTCTGCCATCCAGAAGACCGCTCCCACGCTGGCTCCCAACGCCGACGCGGCGGCCAGGGCCACCTACGACGCCGCAGTGCTGGTCTACCGCCAGGCCGTTCAGGGCGTGTTCACCCAGACAACCCTCTGGTTCGTCCTCGTCGGGTCGGTGGCCTTCTTCCTCACCTTCTGGTGGTGCCGCGAGTCCGTCGTTCGCACGGCGCCCCGCGTGACCATCAAGGAGACCATCGACACGATCAAGAACAACAAGGCGCTTGCCTACCTGTGTGGCGCGAGCTTCTTCTACCTGATCGGGCTGTTCGCTGTCGGCGGTGCCACTGCGTACTACGCCAAGTTCGTCCTCGGCGACATCTCGCAAACCGCCACCATGACCCTGGTGAACTCCGGCATCGCCCTGGTGATCACGCCGATCATCCCGCTGATCATTCGCAAGATGGGCAAGAAGAATGTCTTCCAGTACTGCGGCCTGTTCACCGCGGTCGGTGGCGTCGCCCTGTTCTTCGTGCCGACCGGCGGCATCATCCTTGCCCTGGTGTTCCTGGCCATCAAGGGCGTTGGCGGATCGCTGATCAACACCGTGATGTTCGGCCTCGAGGCCGACACCGTCGAGTACGGCGAATGGAAGACCGGCAAGCGGTCGGAGGGCGCCACCTACGCGCTGTTCTCCTTCACCCGCAAGATCACCCAGTCGCTCGGCGGCGCCGGCGGCGCGTGGGCACTCGCGATCGGTGGCTACCTCTCGGCCACCGCGACCAACCCGAACCCGATCCAGCCCGAGTCGGCCATCTTCGCCATCAAGTTCACCATCGGCCTGCTGCCCACGATCTGCGCCATCATCGCGATGCTGATCTTCTGGAAGTACCCGCTGAGTGACAAGCTGTTCCGTCGGATCCGCGACGAAAACGAGGCCAAGAAGGCTGCGCTCGGCGCGGAGTTCACCGGTGCGGCCAGCGCGTGAGCACCAAACCGGCCTGAAATCATCGAGCCGCCTCGGCTCTCCAGCCGGGGCGGTTCGGCGTGACGAATCTGACGGGGGTCCATGGACGTCTTGACCATCGGTGGAACTGGTCCGATCCCGCACGCGGTTGGGACGGAGGCCCTCGCGCTTACTCCCGCGACAAGGTCGCCGCAGAGGCGGTCATCGACGTCAGCGACCCAGCATGAGGGAGGATGAGGGGCGATGAAGGTTTTCGGAACACTCGTCGGGCGGTTCTTCCCCACCGCCTTCGCGGACGATGCGAACGCGGACGGGTTCGATCTGTGGCGGCTTCCCAACGATCCCGACAGCCCACATGTGGGGGCGATGCGTGATCTCTTCGTGGCAGCCTTCAGGATGCCTCCGGAGGCTTTCGACGCCTGCGTTGAACCGAGGGAGGGAACCCATCGCCGGCTGATCGTCGCTGCGCGCGAACACATCATCTGCGGCGGAATTCTCTACCAGATGGCCGACAACTACGGGAAGCCGCCGGATCGCCAGATCGATGGCGGCTACATCAGCTATGTCGCCACGCGGAAGAGGTCGCGGGCGCAGGGCGCCGGTCGAGCACTTCTGGCGCTGGCGCATGCCGACTTCATTGTCAACCGGCACACGGTCTCCCGGCTGATCCGCCTCGACCCCCGGCACACAGCGTTCTTCGAGGCGGCCGGCTACGAGCGCACCGAGGGCGGCGGGTACGGCGACATGCACAGGACGCTCGACCTCACGCCGGAGTCAGGGGCGGCTTCGCAGGCGGCGCTCAACGGGCTGTGGACCCTGTACTGATCGCCCGGCGCATCTCGCGCATCGATGCGATGCCCCGACGGTCGCGGATCAGACGGGCTGCCAGAGCTCGATCCGATGGCCTTCCGGATCGGTGACCCAGCCGAAGCGACCCACGTCGCCGGTGTTCTCCGTCTCCTCGGCAACGTCCGCCCCCATGGAGCGCAATTGGGCGAGCATCGCCTCCAGGTGGGCGACCCGGAAGTTGAGCATGACCTGCTGGGTGCGGGACCCGAAGTAGTCGGTGTCGGACTCGAACGTCGCGAACACCGTCGGCCCGCCTCCCTGCTCCCAGAGGCCGTGCTCACCGAGGTCGAGGCCAAGGCAGTCGCGGTACCACGAACTCAAGGACTTCGGGTCCGTCGCGCGCAGAAAGACCCCACCGATTCCGAGTACACGTTCCATGACGCCAGCCTGCCAGCCCCGGTGACCGGCTGACCAGCGCCTGGTGTATCTCCCGCCCTCCCTGCGAACTCAGACGGGTTGTGCGGACCACGGTGGCCGCATCGCAGGGAAAGGAAAGACCATGGCAGGCAACAAGCGGACTCCGCTGCAGAACGAGGTCGTGCGCGCCCTCATCGAGACCAAGGCCATCGACTTCGAGGCCGTGGGTGCGCTGTTCAGCAAGTACGGCGCCCAGGCTGCGCTGGAGGGCGACTCGCTAGTGCACATCATCAACAAGAACGTCACCTGGAATTGCGGCTGGCCCGGCCCCGAGATCTTCCAGGCCGAGAACTTCGGCCGCACCCAGGGCTGACCAGTCGAGCGATGACGTAGCAGAGGTGACATCACCAGCATCCGGCAACGGCCGGGACAGTCGTGGAGCAGGCGACCGGGATGGTCGCCTGCTCCTTGACGCGGTCCTGCTGGTCGAACGCGCGCGTGCGGCGTCCGAGGTGGACGGCGGTGAGCCCGTCCGCGGGACGGGTGGCCCGGCGCCACTCCATGCCGACAAGGTGCACTGCGAGGCCGCGTTGCTCCTGCGTGCGGCCACGCCGGTGGCCGATCGCGTGCCCGGGCTGGCCGAGGCCCTGGCACGGCTCGCCGCCGGGCTCTCTGCGTCCAACCCGGACGAGCTGGCGGTCCGGCTGTGCCTGCATCCGGGCATCGCGCTGGATCTCGCCCTCGTCCCGTTGCACCTTCGGGCCCTCGGGCTCGGTGACCAGCGACTCGACCCGCTGCTGGACGACCTCTTCGGGACCGACCGGCTGCGCGGGCCGGAGCGTCCGGCAAATCGCCAACTGGAGCAGGTGTGGCTGCAGGGGCTGTGGTCCGGCGAAGCCGAGCACGCGTCGGCGGCCCTGGCCCTGTCCGCGTCCAGCCTTGCGTGGGAGTTCGACCACCTCGCCGGCACGACTGATGACGCTTATGCCTTCACCCACGCGATCCTCTACGCGACCGACCACGGACGCCATCGGGTGGCGCTGCCCCGCCCGGTCGGGGAGATCGAGAGCGACGCCGAGGCGATCCTCGCCGTGGCTCTGGACGCAGGCAACCACGATGTCGCCGCAGAGGTGCTGTGGACGTGGCCCATGCTCGGCCTGCCCTGGACGCCGCTGGCGTCAGCCTCCGGTGCCTTCCTCGCGGACGTGAGCGAGTCGAACGGATTCCTGCCCGGGCCGGGGTTCGATCCTGTGGTGTACGAGGGTCTGCCGTTGCCAGAGCGCGACGATCATGTGTTGCGGACCAGTTATCACACCACCTTGGTGCACGGGCTGCTGCTGGCGTCGACCATGAGCCGCGAGGTTTGCCTCACGGCTGATTCGGTTGCTGAACCAGGCCCCGGTGTTTCTGTGGGGAAGAGGGTCGCCGACGCGGTGACTGCGCTCCTGCCCCCGCGCGCGACGGCCTGGTGGACCTGGTTCACCCGGCAGCCCGCCGCAACGCGGGACCAGCTCGCGCGCGCCCTCGTGACAATGGCGCTTCGCCGGGCAACAACCGCCGCCGACCTTTCCGTCATGCAGCAGACGTTGAGCCTGGCCGAGGAGCATGGGCTTCCCGACTCGCCGGCGACACGGCAGGCTCGCGTCCTCTTGCGGCGGGCCATGGCCTGCGCAAGTCTCTGTGTCGTTGCGGCCGTGCCGGGCTGACCCCGTGGATCCGCGCACGCAGCGACCGAACAGACGCCGAAGTGCGGCAGCTCGGAGCTGGCCGCGCAGATAGCGCCCGAATGCGGCCGGAATTCCCATCTATGCGGACGCTGCGGGCGCGTCGCGGCTCCCACCCGGAACCAAGACCGGCTATTCGGGCGCTCGGTGCGTTTGAGCTCAGTCGGTCGGCTGCGCCGCCTGGCTGAAGGCTGCGTCGAAGGAGGTGGACGGTGGGTCGAACAGGTTGGCGCGGACGAAGTCGACGGCTTGTTTGGCGCCGCGGAGGCGGTCCATGCCGGCGTCTTCCCATTCGATGCTGACCGGGCCGGTGTAGCCGATCGCGTTCAGGGTGCGGAAGCAGCGTTGCCACGGCACGTCGCCGTTGCCCGTGGACACGAACGTCCAGCCCCGGCGCGGGTCGCCCCACGGCAGGTGCGAACCCAACCGGCCGTTGCGGCCGTTGCCGACCGCCATCTTGGTGTCCTTGCAGTCCACGTGGTAGATCCGGTCGGCGAAGTCGACGAGGAAGGAGACCGGGTCGATCTCCTGCCACATCATGTGGGAGGGGTCCCAGTTCAGGCCGAACGCTTCCCGGTGCCCGATCGCCTCCAGGGTCAGCTTGGTCGACCAGTAGTCGTAGGCGATCTCGGAGGGGTGCACCTCGTGGGCGAACTTCACCCCTTCGGAGTCGAACACGTCAAGGATCGGGTTCCACCGGTTCGCGAAGTCGGTGTAGCCCTCATCGATGACCGCGTCGGGCACCGGGGGGAACATGGCGACGTACTGCCAGATCTTCGACCCGGTGAACCCGACGACGGTGTCGACGCCCAGCTTGCGGGCGGCGATCGCGGTCAGCTTCATCTCCTGCGCTGCCCGCTGCCGGACACCTTCGGCGTCCCCGTCACCCCAGACCCGGTCGGAGACCATGTCGCGGTGCCGGAAGTCGATCGGGTCATCACAGACCGCCTGGCCCTTCAGGTGGTTGCTGATCGCCCACACCCCCAGGCCGTACTTGGCCAGCGTCGCCTTCTTTGCTGCGACGTAGCCGTCCTCCTCCGCGGCCCGGTACACGTCGAGGTGGTCGCCCCAGCAGGCGATCTCCAGGCCGTCATAGCCCCACCCGGACGCCAGCCGGCACACCTCCTCGAACGGCAGGTCGGCCCACTGGCCGGTGAACAACGTGACCGGACGGCTCATCTCAGCTCCTCTTCCCTCGCGCCGCTCAGAACCGGACGGGCTCGCCGGAGGCGGCCGAGGCGTAGATGGCTTCGAGGATCTCGGTCACCATGCACGCCTGCTCGGGCAGGACGATCGGGTCGGTGTCGTTGGCGATCGCCTCCAGCCACTGCCGTGTCTCCAGGATGCCCAGCGCGGTGAAGCCGGCCGAGTCCTTTGCGCTCGCGTCCGGCCGGGTGACGATCATCCGATTGGCCAGCACCTTGTTGAGTGACGCCTCGTAGCCACCTTCCCCGGCTTCGATCTCCGCGCCGCCCTCGGTACCCATCAGCGTCACCGCGGCCTCGCGGGGGTTCTTCACGTTGAGCGCCCACGCCGCCTCGAGGAAGATGACCGCACCGTTCTTCATGCGGATGTAGCCGAACGCCGAGTCCTCGACGCCGAAGGTCTCCGGGTCCCAGCCGCCACCCGGGTTGCCCTCCGGCTTGCCCCGCAGCTTCTCGTAGACCGAGCCTGTGACCGAGTCCACCTCGTAGTTGCCCATGTACCACAGGGCGAGGTCGAGGGCGTGGGTGCCGATGTCGATCAGCGGCCCGCCGCCCTGCTTCTCCTTGTCGGTGAACACGCCCCAGGTCGGGACGCCGCGGCGGCGCACGGCGTGGGCCTTGGCGACGTAGACCTCGCCGAGCTCGCCGGCGTCGACGGCGCCGCGCACGAACTGGGCGTCCTGGCGCAGCCGGTTCTGGTAGCCGATGGTGAGCAACTTGTGAGTCCGCTTCGCCGTCTCGACCATCTTGCGCGCGTCCGCGCCGGTGACGGCCATCGGCTTCTCGCACATGACGTGCTTGCCGGCCTCCAGCGCTGCACACGTGATCTCGCAGTGGCTGATGTTCCAGGTGCAGACGTAGACGACGTCGATGCTGGCGTCGTTGACGATGTCGTGCCAGTCGGTGGTCACGTAGGAATCGGCGCTGCCGAACTTCCCCTGAGCCTTCTCCGCACGGCCGATGTCGAGGTCACAGACCGCCACCACGTCGCACAGGTCGGCGTTGCCCGCCAGACCTTCGAGGTGCTTGAGGGTGCCGATGAATCCGACGCCGATGATTCCTACCCGGAACTTGCTCACAATCACTCCTTCGTAA
>JADGPA010000152.1 GCA_017882685.1 Propionibacteriaceae bacterium
CGGGCCTCGCGGTTGGTTGCGTCGGGGGAGCCGCTGGCGATCGTGCAGGCCGTACGGCAGCGTCCCGATGATGCGCGGTACGCACGCAACCTGCGTGCCCGGGCCGGCTGAGGACGTAGCTCGGGGCGCACGCCGGGGATGGCTCCAAGCCGGAGGCCGTGGCATGCTCGCGACATGGCAGACAAGACCGGCGGCCTCTCCGCCGACGAAAAGGCCGCGATCAGGCAAGCGGCGGCAGAGCGCAAGCGCGAGCAGGAGGGCAAAGCCGGCGAAGAGGAGGTCCTTGCGGCCATCGCCGCGATGAACCCCCAGGACAAGCCGATCGCCGAGGGTCTTCACGCCCTCGTCAAGCGCGACTTCCCCGAGCTCACGTGCAAGACCTGGTACGGCTATCCGGCCTACGGCAAGGACGGCAAGACGGTGTTCTTCTACCAACTCGCCGCGAAGTTCAAGACTCGCTACGGCCACATCGGCTTCCAGGACGTCGCCAAACTGGATGACGGAGACATCTGGCCGACCGCTTTCGCGATCCTGAACTGGACCAAGGCGGTCGAGACGCAGGTCGCCGACCTCATCAAGCGCGCTGTCACCTAGGGGCTTGAACCGGCGCGACGGTCACATCGAGCACGAGGTCCTCGGCCAGTGGAGTGGTCAGGGTCACCGTTGTGGCGCCGGTGGTGGTCGCGAGCTGCTGCCCCGTGACGCGGAACGACGCAGCTGAGTCGCTCACCCGCCAGCCGGGCGGCACGGTGAGGGACACCGTGGCGCGTGTGTCCACCAGATCGGCCTGCTTCGCCACGAGCAGGCGGTAGTGCCAGAGCGGTCCCTCGCCGTCACCCGTGGGAACCTGACGCAGGGCTTGCGGCACAGTCGTCTTCAGAACCACGTTCCGGGACCCGCGACGAAGCTGGAAGAAGTGGCCGAAGGTGGGCACACCGGTGGGGTCTTCCAGTGACGTGAACGTGCTCTTCGACGCCGGTGCGAGCTGCGTTCCGGGAAGCCGGTGTGCGCGCACGTAGTTGGCCCACCCCTGTTCGGGGACGCCAGCGAGCTTCCGCCGACTCTTCTGATAGCCGAGCGTGAGGGCGGTTCCTGCAGCCCGTCGGGCTTCAGCTGCACCTCGTAGTCCAGTGACTTGGTGACTCCGAGGTTGGCCTTACTGGGTTCAACGTCCGCATTGCTCACCCCGAGGAGGTCGGTGGTGCCTTCGGGAGGATCGAGCGCGCCAGCCCACTTGCCGGGAGGCCTGGAGAAGTTGAGCGTGTCCTCAGGCCGGGAGGAGATGTCGGCGGACGTTGTCAGGGCGAAGCCCGCAGGGCCGGCGTGACCAGACCGTAGGTTTCCATCTATCCGCCTGTGGGCTGCAGTTCCGCGCTGTCCTTGGGTGACCAATTCCCCACTCTGGATGGTTCGGCAGACTCAACCAGCGTTCCGACAGGCTCAACCAGCGGTCCCGCGCCAGGCCTGAAGCGCCTCGACGAGGCCGTCGGGGGTGTCGCGCACGATCAGCAGATTGCGGTGGGATGCTCCGAGGAAGCCGGCGGCGACCATGTGCTCCACCATCGCCACCAGCGGCTGCCAGAAGCCGCCGACGTCATACAACGCGACCGGCTTGGCATGAAGACCCAGCTGCTGCCACGTCCACACCTCGAAGAGTTCCTCGAGGGTGCCAATGCCGCCGGGCAGGGCCACGAACGCGTCCCCGAGCGCGGCCATGCGCCGCTTGCGCTCGTGCATGTCTGCCACCACTTCCAGCCGGGTCAGACCCGGATGGCCCAGCTCGCGGTCCATCAGCGCCCGCGGAATCACCCCGACGACCTCACCGCCGTGATCGAGGGCCGCGTCCGCTGCTGCGCCCATGAGTCCTGTGCCACCACCGCCGTAGACGACGCCGATGCCGGCAGAGGCCAGATGGGCGGCGAGCTCGGACACAGCGATGGCGTAGGCGGGGTCCACGCCCGCCGACGATCCCGCGAATACGGTCACCCAGCCGATCGTGCTTCGCTGCAATGCCGGGAAGACCGCCTCAGCGAGCAGCGGCGCCAAGTCGTCGGGATAGGGGAGCGTCGGGTCCTGCCACCGCAGTTCCGCGATCTCCGCGCCTGCGGTCCCGGCCCTCACCCGAGGGTGCTCGAAGACCCACGCCTGCACCCGGTGGCCGTCCTCGTTCGCCGCAGCGGTGGCGAAAGTCCCCAGCGGCACAAGCTGTTCCGGGTCAAGCACGACCCCGACCTCCTCGGCCGCTTCCCGCACCGCCGCCTGCTCGAAGCTCTCACCGTGCTCCGGCTTCCCGCCGGGGAACATGAACCGGGACGTCCCCCGCTTGCGAACGGTCAGAACCCGGCCCTGGTCGTCCCGCAGCACCACCGCGCTCACCTGGATGGTCGGTCGGGAATCGTCCGTGTGTTCTGGATCGCTGTCGCTCACGGCAGAACCCTGCCACCCTCCCGGCCCCGGTGACAGTCCCGCAGCCGCGCGTCCACCCTGCCCACGGGGGTGGGCGCGAGAGCGGCGCGCCCGATGGGGATGCTTGGATAGCCCTGTGCCGCACCTCGATGCCATCCACAGCCCCGGTTCACCGCTCCGCTCTCCGACGGGCACCGGCCGATGAGCGTCCGGCTCGGCACCCCGCTGTCGGCCTCGGCCACCCGGGTGCTGCTGCTTGGCTCTGGGGAGCTCGGCAAGGAAGTGGCCATCGAGCTGCAGCGCCTCGGCGTTGAGGTGGTCGCGGTCGACAGCTATGCCGGCGCCCCCGCCATGCAGGTGGCCCACCGTGCCCACGTCGTCGACATGCTCGACCCTGAGGCGCTGCGGGCGGTCATCGACCTCGAGCACCCGCACGTCGTGGTCCCGGAGGTGGAGGCGATCGCCACCGCGGTCCTCGCCGACGTGGAGGCTGACGGCATTCGGGTCGTGCCGACCGCTCGTACCACCCAGCTGACCATGAACCGCGAGGGCATCCGGCGCCTGGCCGCAGAGGAGCTCGGCCTGCCCACCTCGCCGTTCCGCTTCGTTGACACCGAGGCAGAGCTGGCGTCCGCCGCCGCCGAGCTCGGGTTCCCCTGCGTGCTCAAGCCGGTGATGTCCTCCTCCGGCAAGGGACAATCGGTGCTGCGCGGGCTCGAACAACTCGCCTCGGCCTGGCGATACGCCCAGGAGGGCGGACGGGCCGGCGGTGGCCGCTGCATCGTCGAGGGCTTCGTGGAGTTCGACTCCGAGATCACCCTGCTCACCGTGCGGCACTCCGGCGGCACGTCGTTCCTCGACCCGGTGGGCCACATCCAGGTGGACGGGGACTACCGCGAGTCGTGGCAGCCGGCCGCGCTGTCGCCGGCTGCGCTGGACGCGGCCCAGGCGGTGGCGGCGACGGTGACTGACGCCCTCGGCGGATGGGGCTTGTTCGGCGTCGAGCTCTTCGTCGTCGGCGACGACGTGCTGTTCTCCGAGGTGAGCCCCCGTCCGCACGACACCGGCATGGTGACGATGGTGTCGCAGGACCTTTCGGAGTTCGCCCTGCATGCTCGTGCGGTGCTCGGCCTGCCGGCCGGTGGCGCCGAGCGGCTGGGAGGGACGGCCGAGCCGGCGGCGGCGTCCTGCGCGGTGTTGGCCCATGGCAACGGCGTCCCGCGTTTCGGCGGTGTTGACGCCGCACTGGCCGTGCCGACCGCGCAGGTGCGGCTGTTCGGCAAGCCGAAGGTGGCGGGACACCGTCGCGTCGCCGTCACCCTTGCCCGCGGGGCTGACGTCGCCGAGGCCCGTCAGCGCGCGCGGGACGCTGCCGCCGCCATCGAGATCACGCTGGACTGACCCGACGCACGATGGGTTTGGGCTCCGCCGATCGGGGGTACAACTGGGGGTTGACCCGACGCAAGGAGGACGAGGATGTCAGACAACGTCAATGAATACGGCTTGGGTGCCCCGGGTACCCAGGGTGGTCCGCCGGTGCCGCATGACCCCAGAACCGATCCGCTGGCCCACGGCCTTGGTGCGCGCGACGTGGCAGAGGATGACCACGACGGCGAGGACTTCGCCGAGGGAGGCCGTCAGAATCGGTTGGAGCACGGCCTGGCCGGTGCGGGCTCCCGGGACGAGAACCTCATGCCTCAGGGCGGCAAGCCCGACCCCCTGGCCCACGGGCTTGGCTCAGCCGGGACGGGAACGGCGTCGGAGGAGGAGCCACCCGCGACCTGAGCCGCTGAATGCGAGGGAATACTGCGGGGTACTTCTACCGTTGTTCCTTTCGGTTCGCGGTGACGCAATGCGCCGCTCCGTCAGGCGGGGGTTCGGATGGACCGAGGTCAACGAGCGATTGCGATCCTGTCCATGCTCGGCAGTGCGGCGAAAGCGCTGGAAGAGGATGCCGACGTCGAGCACGTCCTGTGTGTTTACCTCACCGGCGCCCTCGGCGCCGACGTAGGTGTGTGCTTCGCGCCACAGGTCGACGGCGGCGCCGACCCGATCTCCACGCACCCCCGTGGGCCCATCGCTGCCGGCCTTGTCGACAGGTTGGCGGAAGTGGTCGACGGAGTCCCCGACGACGCGCCGGTGCTGATTGAAGACATTGCCCTGGGCCAGGTGCTGGTACTTGTGCCTCGTCCCGCGATCGAGCCGCCGCTCGGCGTCGTCGGCTCCCGGGGGGTGGCCTTTGCCAGCAACGACGGCTTCGCTGAGGCGGACGTGGCGCTGCTCCGCGAAGCGGTTCCGGTGCTGGTTGCCCTCCTGCCGCACGTGGTCGCGGCCAGCCAGCGCCGCCAGCGCGCCGAAGCTGGCCAGCAGGCGGCGGGGGAGTTCGGGCTTACCGCCCGCGAACTCGAGGTGCTGGAACTGCTCGCGCAGGGGTTGCTAGCCACTTCCATCGCGTCCCGGCTGTCGCTGTCGCCACGGACCGTGCACAAGCACCTCGGCAACATCTACGACAAGCTCGGCGTGCACGACCGCCTGGTGGCAGTGAGCCTGGCTCGGAGCCGCTACCTCGTGCCGGATCCCGCCGCCTAACTGGCGGCGGGCTGTTCGACCAGGGTGAGCTGCGCCGGGTGCACGGCCCCGTCGTGGTAGAACTCGACAGGCACGACGTCACCCACCTTCGCGGTCGCCAACAACCACCCCAGGGCCGCGCCGGTGGCCGGGCTGCCGCCGAGACTGGTGATCACATCGCCCGGCACGATCCCAGCGGTTGCCGCCGGGCCTCCAGCAGTGACCGACTCCACCAGAAGCCCAGCCCGGGAGCCGAACCGGTCGGCCAGGTCCTGGCTCATCTCAGCTGTGCTTGCCCCGATCCACGGATGGGTTGTCCGTCCGGTGCTGAGGAGCTCGTCCACGACCCGCTGTGCCGTGGTGGCAGGCACGGCGAAGCCGATGCCGACGCTGCCGCCCCCCGAGACGCCCTGGGCGTTCGGCACCGTCGAAATTGCCGTATTCACCCCGATCAGGCGTCCTTCGCATGTGACGAGGGGACCACCGGAATTGCCGGGGTTGATCGAGGCGTCGGTCTGGATCGCTCCGACAAGAACGGTCGTGCCGCCGCCGGACTTGGGCGCGGGCACGTTCCGGTTGAGGGCGCTGACGATTCCGGCGGTGACCGTTCCGGACAGTCCCAGCGGAGCGCCGAGGGCCACCACCGGCTGGCCGACCTGGAGCCGCTCGCGCGGTGAGAGCAGCAGGGTTGGCAGCTTGTTGCGGTCGACCTTGAGCACGGCGAGATCGGTAGTCGGATCGGTGCCCACCAACCGTGCAGGGATGCGCTCCCCGCTGTTCAGCAGGACCTCGATCGTGCCGGAGCTGGCGGCTGCGGCGATGACGTGGTCATTGGTCAGCACCACTCCGTCCGCCCTGATCACGGCCCCGCTCCCCGAGCCGGATCCAGCGGAGCCGGTGACAAAGATGGTGACGACGGACGGCAGGACAGAGGCAGACAGCCTGGCCGCGTCGCACGAACCGGCAGTGGGGGAGAGCTTGATCGCGCCGACGGCGCCGAGCGCTCCACCGGCGAGCGCGAGCACCAACGCCAAGCCGATCAACTCCAGCCAATTGAACGTGGGGCGTCTCAGCCACCACTTCTGGGACTCGGACATGATTCCTCCTCCTCACCGTGCCAGGTCAGGATCTGTGGTCAGCTCAACACTGGCCCAAGATTCGAGTTCGAGCGAGGACAACCCGCTGATCAGCGAACGACGCACGCGATCCTCCTCCGCGACATCCCACTCTCCGGCGGTCACCAGGAAGTCCACTTCCACGTCCGGTACGGGGCGCAAGGACGGCGACGGCCAGCAGCACCAGCGCCGGGTCGGCATAGGCGACGACGCCGTGCCATCCGGCCAGGTCCGCGCCGACCCTCGCCGCTGCCCCTACCGCGATGATTCCGCTCAGCATTGCCCCCGCCCGCCATTGGGCGGCCTCTGCCGCCCTGAGCTCGGAACGGGGCGCGACCCGCGGCAGTGCGATGTATGAGCTCGGTGAGCTCGATGTGGGCCACACCGTCACCGTCCGCGTCATCGGCACAAGGGACGGCTACCGAGAACACATCGTGGGGTCGGCCCCGACGGACCCGGTCTTCGTGAGGGAACGGGGCCGCTGAATCTGCGGCAGACTAGGAGGTCGCAGTCCAGGAAGGAAACCAACCCGTGTCGAAGACCATCACCGTGCACGATCTCTCGTCGCAGACCAGCGAGCAGGTGGTCACCGAAGCCACGACCGCGCTCGAGCTGTTCGGCAACGACCGTGCCACTGTGGCGGCCCGGGTGAACGGCAAGGTTGTCGACCTCGCAACGGCTCTGGCCGACGGCGACGAGGTGGCGCCGGTTGGTGCCACCAGCGACGAGGGCCTTGCCATCCTGCGCCACTCCTGCGCGCACGTCGCCGCGCAGGCTGTGCAGCGCCTGCACGCCGACGCCAGGCTCGGCATCGGCCCGCCCATCACCGACGGCTTCTACTACGACTTCGACGTGGCCACCCCGTTCACCCCCGAGGATCTGAAGGCCATCGAGAAGGAGATGGGCTCCATCGTCAAGGAGCGCCAGCAGTTCGTGCGGCGCGCGGTCTCCGACGCGGACGCCGCAGCTGAGCTCGCATCCGAGCCCTACAAGCTGGAACTGATCGGGCTGAAGGGTTCCGCCTCCACCACCGAGGGCGCCTCCGTCGAGGTCGGCGCCGGCGAACTGACCATCTACGACAACGTCCGCCGTGATGGCGCCGTTGCCTGGAAGGACCTGTGCCGCGGCCCCCACGTACCGCACACCGGCTACCTGGGCAACGGCTACGCCCTCACCCGCAGCTCCGCCGCCTACTGGCGCGGTGACCAGCGCAATGCGCAGCTGCAGCGGCTCTACGGCACCGCCTGGGCGTCCAAGGACGACCTGGTGGCCTACCGCACCCGCCTGGAGGAGGCCGCCCGGCGCGACCACCGCAAGCTCGGCGCGGAACTCGACCTGTTCAGCTTCCCCGACGAAATCGGTTCGGGGCTCGCGGTTTTCCATCCCAAAGGCGGCATCATCCGTCGGGAGCTGGAAGAGTATTCGCGGCGCAAGCACGAGCAGGCGGGTTACGAGTTCGTCAACACCCCGCACATCAC
>JADGPA010000153.1 GCA_017882685.1 Propionibacteriaceae bacterium
TCACACTAGATTCCTCGCGTGGACCCGAACCTGCGGACGTGTGGCCGCAAGGGGCATGCCACATACCGGCCGGACGAGCCGGAGCTTGCCGCCCGGCTCCACGTCGAGACCCCGGCCGGCACAGCCTGGCGATGCCTGCGCTGCGGCGATTTCGTGCCGGGGGAGTCGGCGGGCAGCGGTCCGGCTGACGCGGCGCCTGTCATCCTGCGCGGCCGCGCCCTGCGTGACGCCACCGTGCTCCGGCTCCTGGCCGTGGAGCGCATCCTGCGGGCAGTGCTGCTCATCGGCATCGGATACGTCGTCCTGCGCTTTCGCCACAGCGAAGGCAACTTTCAGGCGCTGTTCAATCGCGCGCTTCCCGCGGCCAAGCCACTGGCCAGGGTCTTTCATTTCGACCTCGACCACAGCCCGACCATCGACCGGTTACGCCACCTGCTGACGACGAAGCCCTCGACGCTGCTGCTGGTGGCGTTCGCCGTGTTCGGCTACGCGGCGATCAACCTCGTGGAAGCGACTGGCCTGTGGCTCATGAAGCGGTGGGGAGAGTACTTCGCGACCGTCGCCACCAGCCTGTTCCTGCCGCTGGAGGTCTACGAGCTGAGCGAGCGGGTCACCGTCCTGCGGGTGGGCGCGTTCATCATCAACCTGGCAGCGATCGCCTATCTGTTGCTGTCCAAGCGGCTCTTCGGTCTGCGCGGAGGGCGGGCGGCGTTCGAAGCGGAGCGGCAGAGCGAGTCGCTGCTGGAGGTGGAACGCTCTGCCGTCACCTGATGCGGATGACCGCTGCCGACTCGCCGGCGAGCTCGTGGCCGGCTTCGGTGGTCGAGAACGCGGCTGATGCCAGCAACACGTCGCCGACCACCGGAATGGCGCGCGCGAGTGGCGCAAGGTTGACCGCCACCGCAATGTCGCCCCGTGTGGCGACGAACCAGCGCGTGTCCTCGTCATAGCTGAACTCGGCCTTGCCCAGCCGCAGATCGCTCAGCGAGGGCTCCGACCTGCGCAGCGCCAGCAACCCGCGGTTCCACTCCAGCATCGCCTGGCCGCGCTCGGACTGCGCGTCCGACCAGTCCAGCTTGGAGGCGATGAACACGGCCGGGTCCTGCGGGTCGGGAATGTCATCGACGTCCCACCCGTGGGCGGCGAATTCGCGACGGCGGCCCTCGCTGACCGCGTCGCCGAGGCCCGGCTCATGGTCGGAGAAGAACTGCCATGGCGTACGCGCGCCCCACTCCTCGCCCATGAAGAGCATCGGGGTGAAGGGTGACAGCAGCAGCAGGGCAGCCCCTGCGCAGAGCAGCCCGTCGGACAGGGTCGCGGCGGCGCGGTCTCCGATCGCTCGGTTGCCGATCTGATCGTGGTTCTGTAGGTAGATGATCAGCTGCGAGGCGAGCACTCCGTCCGGCGGACGGCCGTGGGACCGCTCGCGGAAGCTCGACCAGTCTCCGTCGTGGACAAAACCCTGGTTCAGCGCCTTTGCCAGCACGGCGAACGGCCCGAAATCCACGTAGTAGCCCTGGCGCTCGCCCGAAAGCGTGGCCCACAGCGCGTGGTGGACGTCATCGCACCACTGCGCATCGATCCCGTAGCCGTTCGCCACCCGCGGGCGGATGACCTTCGGGTCGTTCATGTCGCTCTCGGCGATCAGGAAAAGCGGCCGGCGCTCCCGGGTCCCGAGCGCCTCCACCTCGAGCGAGAGCTCCTCGAGGATGTGCAGGGCACGGTCGTCACGCAAGGCGTGGATCGCGTCGAGACGCAGCCCGTCGCAGTGATAGTCGCGCAGCCACATCAGAGCGTTGTCGATGAGAAACCGGCGCACCTCGTCCGAGTGCGGCTGGTCCAGGTTGACCGCGGTTCCCCACGGCGTGGTGTGAGAATCGGTGAAGTACGGCCCGAAACGCGACAGGTAATTGCCGGCCGGTCCCAGGTGGTTGTAGACGACGTCCATGACTACGCCGATGCCGCGGGAATGGCAGGCGTCCACAAACCGCTTGAGACCGTCCGGGCCGCCGTAGGCCTCCTGAACGGTGAAGAGATCGACCCCGTCGTAGCCCCAGCCCCGCTCACCTGCGAAGCCGTTGCAAGGCAGCAGTTCCACGCCGTCTATGCCGAGGTCCACGAGATGGTCGAGGCGGGCGGCAGCGGCATCGAACGTGCCCTCCGGGGTGAAGGTGGCCACGTGAAGCTCGTAGAGCACGCTTCCGGGCAGCGCCAGCCCGCGCCAGTCGGCATCAGTCCATGAGAAACGCGCCTGGTCGTACACCCGTGACGGTGCGTCGACCCCGTGTGGCTGCCACAGCGACCGTGGGTCCGGGGTCGGCTTCCCACCCTCGACGCTGAACGCGTAATCGCTGCCATGACCGGCCTCTGCGACGTCAGCCGACCACCATCCGCCAACCTGGCGTTTCATGGGAAATGGCGATTCCCCCAGCACGACAGCAACGTCCTGGACCAGGGGTGCCCACACCGAAAAGCGGGTCACCGAATCGTCACCTTGCTATCGCCGTTCCCACGCGTCCTCACTACGGGTCAACGCCTCCACGCTCGCGGGCAACTTGCCTGCCAGGAGATGCCCGATGGTCACCTCTTCAAGCACTGCCCGAAGGCTGGCGCGCACCGCGATCCACACGTCCTGCAGCCTCGCGGCGGGGCCGGGGTAGCTCACATCCTCCGGCTTGGCGTCCTGCACGCTGGCGAGCGGCCCGTCGACCGCCCGCATCACGTCGGCGACGGTGATCTTCCCGGGATCGCGGTCGAGCAGGTAGCCACCGGACGGGCCCCGCTGGCTGCGCACGAGACCTGCCCTGCGCAGCTCGCCGAGGATGCCCAGCAGGAACTTCAACGGCACGTTTTGCGCCCGGGCGATCGATTCTGCGGTTACCGGTTCACCGCTGCGGGCAGCCAGTTCGGTAAGCGCGCGGACGGCGTAATCGGCTCGGGCTGACACTCTCACGTGATCAGTCTCCCGCAGTGTCGCTCGCGACGAGCAATGCCACCGGGAAATCGCGCAGCAATTTCAACAAATATGCGCTCGACACCGGACTGTCTGCGCTGCCGTGGCGCCGGCCGGTGAAGACGTCGATCCACTCGCCGGGGGGCAGCACGACGGCGGTGTCCTTCCATCCGCCGGCCTGGCGCAGCCCCAGGACCAGCCGGGGGACGACCGTAACCGCCTGCCCGCCCGGCCCCCCGCGTGCGAAAGCGACCACGTGGGCGGCAGCGGAACCGCCGACCTCCAGCGGCTCATAGCCCGATTCGACGCCGAAAAGCTCCGGCCGGGCGCGGCGCAGCTGGAGGGTCTTGCGCACCAGATGCAGCTTGGCGACCCCGGAATCGTCCACCCGCGGGGTCGTCGCGCCAGTCCGGTCCAGCGCCGACACGATCCGGGCGCGCTCCCCGTAGTCCACCTGACGCCGGTTGTCAGGGTCGACCAGCGAGAGGTCCCAGAGCTCGCTGCCTTGGTACGTGTCCGGGACCCCGGGCAGGGTCAGCTGCAGGAGCTTCTGGGCGAGAGCGTTGACCCGGCCCGGTTCGGTCAGCTCGGCCGCGTACTTCTCCGCGGCAGCCATCACCCCGCCGTCGGCGAGCACATCTTTGACATACGACCGCAGCGCCTGGTCGTACGCTTCGTCCGGTGCGGTCCAGGAGGTGTGCAGCTTCGCCTCGCGGGTGGCCTTTTCCAGGTGGCCGCCGAGCCGCTCGGCGTTGATGGGGTAGGCGCCGATCAGCGTCTGCATCGCAAAGTACTGCGTCGCGCGATCGGGTCCGGCCGGGCCCGCGTACTTGTTGGCCAGCGAGAGCATCCGGGTGACGACGCGCTCCCATCGCGGCGCGTCCTCCGAGAGCAGCGCCAGCCGTGCCCGCACGTCCTCGGAGCGTTTGGTGTCATGGGTCGACAGGGTGGTCATGGTCAACGGCCACCGCGACTGGGTGTCGATGGCCGCAGCGTGGAAGTCATCGGCTGGCATGCCGAAGCGTCCCGGGTCGCCGCCGACCTCGTTCAGCGCCAGCAGCCTGCCGTAGCGATAGAACGCGGTGTCCTCCACGCCCTTGGCCATCACCGGGCCACAGGTCTGCTGAAAGCGGGTGACCAGCTCGGTGGGTCCGGTCAGCACGAGCGCGGCGACCGCCCGGATGTCGTCGCTGTATTCGGGACGTGCCGCGAGTGCCCGCTCGGCAGCAGCCGTAACGACCGCTTCCGCGTGAGCCGTCGGGCGCTCACCGGGGCGAATGTAGGCGCGGTAGACGTCGAACTGGGTGAGCACCTCCTCGAGGGCGCTTCGCAGGCCGCGCCGGGTCAGGTCGCGATACGCGGGGGAGGACCATGCCGCCCGCACGACGAGCTCGGTGAGGCGGCTGGTGTCGGCCGCGAGCACCGTGGTCACGACCTGCCGTTTGGCGTCGGTCGCGACGGTGGGCCAACGGGTCGCCGTCCCCGTCACCTCGTCGTACAACCGGGTGAGCGGCTCCTCTCCGGCCGGGTCGATGAAGACGCCGGTGATGCGGTTGAGCACGTCGTAGCCGGTGGTGCCGCTGCAGGCCCAATCGGACGGAAGTTCCTCGCCGTGCTCGAGAATCTTCTCGACCACGACCCAGCATCCGCGCGCCGCCTCGGACAGGCGCGCCAGGTAGCCCTGCGGATCGGCCAGGCCGTCCGGATGGTCGACGCGAAGGCCCTGAACCGTGCCGTCGGCAACCGAAGCCAGGACGCGCCGGTGGGTGGCGGCGAAGACGTCGGGATCCTCGACGCGCACCCCGGCAAGGGTGGTGACGTCGAAGAAGCGGCGGTAGTTCAGCTCCTCGCCTCCCACCCGCCAGTGACACAGCCGCCAGTGTTGTGCGCTTAGCAGCTCCGGCAAGGGCAGCTTTTCGGTGCCCGCGGCCAGCGGCAGGACGTGGTCGTAATAGCGCAGCCGATCGCCCTCGACGACCAGTTCCCCGGCGTCCATGCAGGCGGCGAGCGATTGGCCGAGGACCGGCACGAGGACCTTGCCGGGATTGTCACGGCCGTTCCAGTCGATGTCGAACCAGCCTGCATAGGGCGATTGCGGGCCGCCGCGCAAGACGTCCCACCAGGCCGGGTTGGCCGACTCGGGCGCGGCCACGCTGGCGTGGTTGGGCACGATGTCCAGCACGATGCCAAGGCCCGCGGCCTCGCACGCCTCATGCAGCCGGGCCAGCCCCTCCTCGCCTCCCAGTTCGGCGTTGATACGCCGTTGGTCCACCACGTCGTATCCGTGCTGGCTGCCGGTGGAGGCCTGCAGCCAGGGGGAGCAGTAGAGGTGGGAGACGCCGAGGTCGGACAGGTAGGGCGCCACCTCGGCGGCAGCGTCGAATCCGAATTCCGGGGTCAGCTGAAGCCGGTAGGTGCTCGTCAGCGGGGGACCGGACGTCGACAACGGGGAGGAAAACGGCAAGGTGGGCTCGTCGGGCATCAGTACTGCCGGCGCAGGACCAGGATCGACCGGGCGTCGACTTCGACCACGTCACAGGGCTTGAAGGTGGTGTCCTCCACGTGCTCAGCCAGTGGCGCCGCGCTGTTGATCGTGACCTCCCAGGCCTCGCCGTACTCCTCCTCGGGAAGGGTGAACTCGACGGGTTCGTAGTGGGCGTTGAAGAACAGGACGAAGGAGTCGTCCCGCACCGGATTGCCACGCACGTCAGGGTCGGGAATGGCGGCGCCGTTGAGGAAGATGCCGAGCGAGCGAGCCCACCCGTTGTCCCAGTCCTCCTGGCTCATCACCTCACCGGACGATTTCAGCCAGACGATGTCGTCCAAGCCGCCCGAGCCACGAAACGTGCGTCCCTGGAAATAGCGACGACGGTGAAATACCGGATGCTCCGAGCGAAGGTGAGTCAGCCGCCGGGTGAACTCGAGCAGGATCGAGTTCTCCGAGACGTCGCCCCAGCCCAGCCACGAGATCTCGTTGTCCTGGCAGTAGGCGTTGTTGTTGCCGCCCTGGGTGCGCCCCATCTCGTCACCCGCGACGATCATCGGAACGCCCTGCGACAGCAGCATTGTGGTGAGGAAATTGCGCTTTTGCTGCTCGCGCAGCGCGACGATGTCGAGATCGTCGGTCGGCCCCTCGGTGCCGCAGTTCCACGACCGGTTGGTGCTCTCCCCGTCGCGGTTTTCCTCACCGTTCGCCTCGTTGTGCTTGTCGCCATAGGAAACGAGATCGTTCAGGGTAAAGCCGTCGTGGCATGTCACGAAGTTGACGCTCTGCTCCGGCTCGCGCTCCTTGTGGCCGTAAATCTCCGGGCTGCCCATCATCCGGTCGGCCACGCGTTTGACTGCCCCCTCGGCGCCGCGGAAGAAGTCACGCACGTCGTCGCGAAAGCGCCCGTTCCACTCCTTCCAACTGTCGCCCACAAAGCTGCCCACCTGGTAAAGGCCGGCGGCATCCCAGGCCTCCGCGATCAATTTCGTGCCCGCCAGCA
>JADGPA010000154.1 GCA_017882685.1 Propionibacteriaceae bacterium
GCGGCTCGGACCTCTGGTACTACCGGGGTGACAGCCCCATGAAGGAGCCGTTCCGGATCGGCCACGAGTTCGTCGGCGTCGTCGAGGAGATCGGCTCAGACGTCCGTTCGCTGCACCAGGGTGACTTCGTCATCGCACCGTTCATGTACTCCGACAACACCTGCCCGCACTGCCGGGTCGGGATCCAGTCTGCATGTTCGGCGGGTGGTTTCTGGGGCGGGCCTGACCGCGACGGGCTGATGGCCGACGGGGGACAGGGCGAGTACGTCCGCGTCCCCCTGGCCGACGGCACCCTGGTCGCCACCCGCGAAACCCCTGACGCGGCAATGGTTCCGTCGCTGCTTGCGCTCTCCGACGTTATGGGCACCGGATGGCACTCGGCCATGGCGGCCGGTGTCCAGGAGGGCGACACGGTCGTGGTGGTGGGCGACGGCGCGGTGGGGCTGTCGGCGATTCTTGCCGCCTCGCGGATGGGTGCCGAACAGGTGGTGGCGATGTCCAGGCACGAGTCACGCCAGCGGATCGCCCGGAAGTTCGGTGCCACGCATGTCATCGCCGAGCGCGGTGAGGTCGGCGAGTCCGCCGTTCTCGAGCTCACCGGCGGGGTCGGCGCCGACGCGGTGCTGGAGTGCGTGGGCACCGGCCAGGCAATGAGTACTGCCATCGCTGTTGCCCGCCCCGGCGCGACCGTCGGATACGTCGGGGTGCCGCACGGGGTCGAGCTTCCGGTGCGCTCCATGTTCTCCCGCAACGTCGGTGTCGCCGGCGGGATTGCACCGGTGCGGCAGTACCTCCCGGCGCTGCGCGACGAGGTACTGGCCGGCAAGATCAACCCCGGCCTCGTCTTCGACCTCGACCTCCCGCTGGACCGGGTGGCCGAGGGCTACGCGGCCATGGATGAGCGCCGGGCCATCAAGACGATGCTGCGTCCCTGACCCGGTGAAACCGTGCGGCGGCACAAGGGTCGAGCCGTGGGTACGCCCGAGCTCGTCCACGCGCGGAGCGGGTCGGTCATGCGCAGGAGTATCGCCGGCTTCCGCCTAGGCTGATGGGCGTGTCAGAGGACCGGGTCGCAGGCATCGAGCTCGTGCCCGATGACGACGGCAGGGGCGGCGTCACGGTGATGATGGACGGCAGTCCTCAGTCCCACGTCAACCTCGCCGATCCCGGCAGCCTCGGCTTCGAGTACATCGCCCACTTCGCCGCGGTCATCGACACGCTGCCGGCAGGTCCGCTCGGGATCACCCACATCGGCGGCGCCGGGCTGACGCTGGCCCGATACGTCAACGCCGAGCGACCCGGATCGCCGCAGATCGTGCTCGAGCCGAACACCGAGCTGACCGAGCTGGTACGCCGTGAGCTGCCGTTGCCGCGCCAGCACCGGATCCGGGTGCGTCCGGTGGACGGCCTCACCGGGGTCGCCCAGCTCGCCGATGCCAGCGCCGACGTGGCGGTGCTCGACGCTTATGCCGAGGGCCGGGTTCCGGCGGAGCTCACCACGGTGGAGTTCCTTACCGATGCCGCCCGGGTGCTGAGGCCCGGCGGGACGATGCTGCTCAACATCGCCGACGAGCCGAACAAGGCCTACCTGCGTCGCGTGTACGCCGGACTGGTCGCGGTGTTCGGGCAGGTCGCTCTGATCAGTACGCACGAGATCCTCAAGGGCAAGCGCTTCGGCAACGCCGTGGCAGTCGCCTCGACCAGCCCCCTCGACATCCTGGCCCTGCGTCGTCAGGTCGCCAGGATGCCGTTCCCGACGGGGCTGCGCGACGCGCAGCAACTGGCCCGGCAGTTCGCCGGATCGGCACCGTTCACGACGGCAGACAGCGCGCAGTCACCGCCACCGCCGCCGGTGAAGGGCTGGCGCGTGCGCTGACCGTGATCAGGTCAGAGCGCCCGCCGGTTTCAGCACCATCACCGGGATGCGGCGGTCCCGCGCTCGCCGGGCGTAGTGGCTGCGGGCCGGATATGCCGAGACGTCCAGCTCCCACAGCCGCTCGCGCTCTTCGCCGTCCGCCTCATAGGCTTCCATCTCGTATCTGCGACCGCGAAGGGCCACACTGCACCGCGGGTTGGCCTTGAGGTTGTAGTACCAGCCCGGGTTGCGCCGTTGACCGTAGTTGGACGCGACGAGAACAAGGCGGTCCCCGTCGGCCACGCAGATGATGGGCAGCGTCCGTGACTGCCCCGAACGAGCACCGACGGCCGTAAGCTCGACGACTGGCAGACCGGTGAGGGCAGCTGTGACAGAACGACGGCCGATACTACGTCGCAGCAATGGACCGTCGAGGTGGTGCAGCAAACGTGCTGACAGCCACGCCATCGGCCGCGTTCCGCCAAGGCGCCGAACGCGGATCTGCACCGCATTGGCGCGGTCGAAGCGCACACCCCAGCCGGCGTCATCAACCATCGACGGAGCGTATCAACCACACGTGGGATGCTCTTGGTTGTGAAGACCATCGGCAACCTCCTCTGGTTCTGCCTCGCCGGCCTGTGGCTCTCGATCGGCTACGCGTTCGCAGCCGTGATCATGACCCTGCTCATCGTCACCATTCCTTTCGGCATAGCTTCGTGGAGGCTGGCGACCTACGTCGTCTGGCCGTTTGGACGCTCCGTGGTCAGCCGGCCAGGAGCAGGCGCTCCCAGCACCGTCGGCAACATCCTGTGGTTCGTCCTTGCAGGCCTCTGGATTGCGATCGAACACGTTATTGCCGGCGTGCTCCTGTGCTGCACGATCATCGGCTTCCCGTTCGGGATCGTCTCCTTCCGACTGGCGGGCCTGGCCCTGGCCCCTCTGGGCAAGGACATCGTCAAGGCAGGCCAGGAACCGTCGGGGGCCACTGTCGTGGCGACCGCCTAGTCGCACCATTCACGAGCGCCCTGCGCGGACTCATCACGGGACAGTGGTTCGCGGTGGGCGAACGCAGTTGTGAGGAGTTCGCAGGCGGACGCCTCGACGTGCTGGCGTCCTCAGCGCGGGGCGAAAATGGCCGGCAGCGTCGAGGTGTGGGCCGTGCGCAGCTCAGTCAGCGGCAGGTTGAACTGACCCTGAACGTCCAGGGCGCTGCCCACGTCCCCGACCACCCCGATGCGGGCATGGGGGACGCCGCGAGTGTCACACAGGTCGGCAAACAGAACCTGTTCGCCGTGGGGAACGGCGACGATCGCCCGGCCGGCCGACTCACTGAACAGCACGGTGAAGACGTCCACGCCGTCGCGACCGCAGACCTCGTCCAGCCAGATCCGGGCACCAACCCCGTTGCGCAGCGACGCCTCTGCCAGGGCGACCGCCAGGCCACCCTCGGACAGGTCGTGCGCGGCTTCAACCAGACCCCGGCGCGAGGCATCGACCAGGATCTCGCCGAGTCTGCGCTCGCGGTCGAGGTCGACGCGGGGCGGCAGACCACCGAGGTGATCGTGCGCGACCTGGGTCCAGGCTGAGCCGCCGAACTCGTCGGCCGTGGTGCCTAGCAGGTAGATGTCCTGACCGGGGGTTTTCCAGCCCGAGGGGGTCCGGCGGGCCACATCGTCCATCACCCCCAGAACCGCCACCACGGGGGTCGGATGGATCGCCTCGTCGGCGGTCTGGTTGTACA
>JADGPA010000155.1 GCA_017882685.1 Propionibacteriaceae bacterium
CACCCGGCAGGACATGTACACGGCTGTGGTGTCGATCTCGAAGTTCACAGGCGCCTACGGCTATGACACTCCTTGGGGAACGATCATGGCTGCAGGCGTGCTCATCACCGTCCCGCTGATCATCGGCGTGCTGATCTTCCAGCGCCGGATCGTGGCCGGTCTGACGGCCGGTGGCGTGAAGTAACCTCGGCTGACGACGAAGGCCCCGTGGTTGACCACGGGGCCTTCGTCTGTCTTTCGGGCAGCTGTTGGTGCATGCTGCCAGAGCCGAAAAAGCGATTGGCCCGAAGGTGGAAGCTTCGGACCAATCACAGTGCGCCGCCAGGGACTCGAACCCCGAACCCGCTAGTTAAGAGCCAGCTGCTCTGCCAGTTGAGCTAGCGGCGCGCAGTCCCAGACTTTACAGCAACAGGGCGTCCAGGAAAAATCGGGCGTAGCGAGCGCGAAAGCCACCTGGTGCCGCTTATGGGCGGTCATTGCAACGGACCCAGGAACGGAAGCCGCATGGTGCCGGTATTGGGGCCCGCAAGGGGCTTCAGAACCGGCACCACGGCGTTCGGGCGGGTAGACGCCCTCGGCCACTCGCCCGTAACCGGCCTCAGGCGGCTTCCAGTTCTCGGCCAATCCGCTCCATGACGATGTGAGGTGTCGTCATGATCTCTTTGCCAAGCCAACGCACGAACCGGTACCCGTGGTCGCGCAGGATCTGCTCACGCTCCTTCTCCTTCACGAAGGCGTCAGGCTGCCGGTACTTGACCGCGCCGTCCACCTCGCCGACCAACCCCTGTTCGGGCCAATAGCAGTCGGGGTAGAAGACGCCTCGCCGGGTCCGGATGGGCTCCTGAAAGACGGGCATGGGCAGGCCGGCCTGGAAGATGTGGCCAGCCGAAAGCGATTCGACGGCGGACTCCCTGCAGGGATCGGCAAGACCGATCGCCTCTGTCAGGCACGCGATTCCCCGGACCTCCGCCGTCTGCGTGAGGAGTTCGCGAACAGCCTGGACGAGGCGAGGGTTTCGATACGTTGCTCGCGTGGGTGAAACCTCATATGCCGTAACGGTGAGCCGGGCCGCCGCGTCGAGCAGGACCAGCGCGTCCGGTAGGGGTCGGCCCCTGGCCAGGTCCACGGCCGTCCGTATTGGACTGGTGATGCTGTAGCCCATGGTGTCGATTGACAGGTGCTGGGATGGCAACGGGCCGAGGTGGTGGATCGCCGCGTCGAGTCTGCGGTGCCTGCCTCCGCGAGGAACAGTCAGTGACACGGGAAACTCTTCCCAGCCTGGGAAGCCGGGGGAGGGCAGACCCCAGACAAGGGCCGCCGACTCGTGACTGATCGCTGCTCCAGGCGTCGCGACCGACTCGGCCCGGACCAGCGCCAGGTGTTGTCCTGCCCGATCGTCGGGCCACTCGCTGGCCGCCAGGTAGACGTCATGACGCAGGCGCAGGAGCCTGCCCGACTTCAGCTGCGTGGCAAGCATGGCCTTGCTGGCGCCGGCTGCCATCAACTGGGCACGGGTCGTTGGCCGCGTCGGCAGCAACCAGGGCCTCGGGGTGCGCATGAGGACGAGCCTGCGTCTGTCGGCGCACGCGTCGACACCCCCCGGCACGGATCTGTGGATAACAGCGGGGAAAATGCTGCGCGCCTGGTCTCGACCCTTCGAGGGCTCAGGGCCGGCCCAGCTCGACCAGCGGTGTGGTCATCGTCAGCGGCGGAGTCCGGCCTTCCGGACGGCGGCGACCCGCTGGCGGCGCAGTTCGTCCAGCTCGGGACGGGGGAGCGGCCCCAACTCGCGGTCGAGGGCCAGCTCGAGCAGGTGGTCGGCAAGCTCGGGATTGCGGGCCAGCACCGGGCCGTGCGGATAGGTGCCGATGACCTTGCCCTGCACCGCGCCCTCGGTGCCGTCGTTGGCATTGCCGATGCCAATCTCCACGCGAGCGAGCGGCGTGGCCTTCGGGCCGAGGGTGGTGAAGCCGCCGTGGTTCTCGAACCCGGTCACCAGCGACTCGGTGTCGTCCGGCTTCGTCCAGTGACTGAGAATCTCCCCGACAGCGCGTTCGCTACCGCGGCGAGTGGTGACGTCCAGCAGGCAGAGGCCCTCGATCACATCATCGTGCTCACCGACGGTGAACGTGTTGCCGACGATCTGGTAGCCGGCACACACCGCGAACAGGACGGAGCCGCGTTCGACGGCGTCGAAGATGTGCCCGTCGGCCCTGAGGCCTTTCACAGCGGACACCTGGGCTGCGTCCTCGCCGCCGCCGAGCAGGTAGACCGCCCCGGTGGAGGGGACGGTGTCGCCGGGCTCCACCTCGGTGAGCACGGCGTCGATACCGCGCCACGCCAGCCGCTGGCGCAGCACCATGGCGTTGCCGCGGTCGCCGTAGATGCCCAGCAGCGACTGGTACACGAGCACGATCTCGACGGGGCTCATCGCAGGCCCGCCATCTTCAGCAGGGCCTGGAACGGGGTGTAGGTGGCGATCACGTCGACGGCTGCCTTCCGTTCGCCGAGCGCCGCCCCCAGGTCGGGCTCGATCTCGTGGTCCACGCCGGCGTAGCTCAGGCGCACGGCCAGGTCCTGCGCGCGCGGGCCGCTGCAGATCACCGTCCGTCCGGCGAGTTGCTCGTAGGGCACGTCCCACAGCCAGGAGACGTCCTTGCCATCTGCGGCGGCCGAGTCGATGGCAAGGATCACCGGGTCGGACGCGGCCAGGGGCAGTGCCTCTGCCCAGCCGGCAGGATTCTTGGCCAGCAGCAGTCGCGCGGTCGTGCTGCCGAAGCTGGCGGTGGCGAAGCGTCCGGCCGGGGCGGTGACAGTGTGCATGCCGGCGAGCGCCGTCTCCACGTCGACGCCGAACTCCAGCGCGGCCGCGAGGGCACACGCCGCGTTGGAGACGTTGAACGACCCCGGCACCTGCAGGTCGGGATGCACCCTGCCGCCATCGGGCAGGACGATGTCGGCGCCGTCAACGCGATAGCCGGCTTCGGGCTGACGCAGCTCGCACCCGGGGCAGTCCCACCGCTGGCCGTGCCCGGACGGCGTGCGGCGCAGGATCGTCCCGCAGGCTGGACACAACGCGCCGTCAGCGTTCCAGATGGTCGCGGTCTCGACCCAGACGACACGAGCCGCCGTACCCGCGGACCACACCACCAGCGGGTCGCAGGCGTTGGCGACGATCGTCGGTCCGGCCTGGCCGGCACGCTCGAGTGCCACCCGCCAGGAGCGTCCGAGGGACTTGATCTCGTGGTGACGGTCGAGCTGGTCACGGCTGAAGTTCAGCAGCACCAGAAGCTCGGGACGGGCGTGGGCGATCATGTCCGAAACGACCCGCTCGTCGGTCTCGAGGACGGCGATGTCGGCCTTCGGCCGCTGGCTCAGGGCTGAGGCGATGCCGTAGTGCAGGTTGGCACCGTCGGCGTTGGTGACGAGCCGGTCGGCCTGCGACCCCAATCCGGCGCGGATCGCTGCTGCCAGCAGGTGGGTGGTTGTCGTCTTGCCGTTGGTGCCGGAGACGGCGAGCACCCGGCGTCCCTGCAGGAGCTGCGCGAACGCCTCCGGGGCAAGCCAGGTGAGCACCTGCCCGCGGATCGATGCCCCCGAGCCCTTGCCGGCCAGGCGGGAGGCCAGCGCCACGGCGTTGCCCAGCCAGGTGGCCGCCAGCAGTCGCGCCCGGGCGCTGCGGGGCAGCACGGCGGGCGCCGCGGGGTCGGTGAGGTTCGAGGGCATGGGCCTATTCTGCCAACCGCTCGTCTTCGGCCTCGGCATTGCCCGCTGCGGGGCGCGGGCTGACCGTGCGGTAGCGGGGCTGCTTTGCGGTCCGTCCGGCGCCGGAGCTCGTCCGATGGATGCGGCGACTCAGCCACGGCGCGAGGTGGTCGCGTCCCCAGCTGAGGTTCCAGTCGAGCTGCTCGCGGGCGGTCATTGGTGGACGTGCGGGCAGCGGGATGTCCCAGCCGGGGTCGTCCGGTTCGAGGCCCAGCGCTGCGAAAGCTGCCTGCGCCACGCGCTGATGACCCTCGGCGTTGAGGTGGATGCGGTCCTCGTGCCACATGCGCCAGTCGCGCAGCGACCGCAGGTTCCAGGCGTCGATGGTGTGTGCGCCGTGCCGGGCGGCGATGCCGACGAGGAGGATGTTGTAGATGGCGGTGCGCTTGCGGGTGAGCCGGATGATGGGCGAGTCGCGGGAGTCGACGCCGAGGCCGATCAGCACGTCGGTGCCGGCCTTGCGGAACTTCACGACGGCCTCTTCCACCCCTGCTGCCATGGCGTCGGGATCGGCGTCCGGCCGGAGCATGTCGTTGCCGCCGGCCCAGATCGAGACCAGGTCGGGGGAGAGGGCCAGCGCGGGCTCCACCTGCTCGGCGAGGATCGGCCCCAGCAGGCGTCCGCGGATGGCGAGGTTGGCGTAACCGATGTCGGTACCGGCGCGGTCGGCGAGCATCTGGGCGAGCCGATCGGCCCAGCCAACGGGGTTGCCGGTCTCGTCGAAATCCTGCAGGCCTTCGGTGAGCGAATCACCGAGAGCCACGTAGGTGCGCCAGGGAATGCCGGTCACGTCCACCTTCGCCTCTCTCTCCGAACCTCAAGATAATGCCCGGACGGAGTGCAGGTGGCGCCGATCACAGCGGAGGCCCGGGAGCGCAGCAGATCTCCAGAGGAGATCATCGGTGGGGTGAGTAACGGGACTCGAACCCGCGACCACCTGGACCACAACCAGGTGCTCTACCAACTGAGCTATACCCACCACGTGCACCGACGTGCCTTTGAGGCCCGACCAGCTTAGCGGTTCGGCGCCGTCGAGCAGAAATCAGCTGTCGGCCGGGGCGAGCTTCTCGCCGGTCAGGGACCCCTGGTGCCGTGCGGCGAGTTCGCGCAGGCTGTCGGTGTTCAGTCCGGGCGGCGGGACGAAGAGGGCTTCGCGGTAGTAGCGAAGCTCCTCGATCGACTCCCTGATGTCGGCGAGGGCCCGGTGGTTCCCCGACTTGGCGGGGGTGTTGTAGTAGGCGCGCGGGTACCAGCGGCGGGCGAGTTCCTTGAGGCTGGACACGTCGACATTGCGGTAGTGGACGTGGCCCTCGAGGGTGGGCATATCGCGGGCGAGGAAAGCCCGGTCGGTGCCGATCGTGTTGCCGGCCAGCGGTGCGCGGCGCGGTTCGGGGACGTGGGCGCGGATGTAGGCAAGCACAAGCTCCTCGGCCTCGGCCATTTCCATACCGTCGGCGAGCAGCGGTAGGAGGCCGGAGTTGTCGTGCATGGTGCGGACGAATTCACCCATCTGGGCCAGTGCTTCCACCGGCGGCTTGATGACCACCTCGATGCCGTCGCCGAGGACGTTCAGTTCCGAATCGGTGACCAGGGCTGCGACCTCGATGAGGGCATCGGACTTCAGATCGAGTCCGGTCATTTCGCAGTCGATCCAGACGAGGTGTTCATTCACGGGCGCCACTTTACGGCGAAGAGTCGGTCTTTGTTGACAAGGCTGACAAGGGGAGACCCATTTCTTCAGGCGGTGCCGGCCCAACCCGAGCTGACCCCGAGGGTCCGCTCCCTCAGGCCGCGGACGTAACCGGCCTGGCCGACGTGTTGCGCGGTCTCCACCATCACCGATGCCAGCCGGATACCGATGGTCACCGGCGGGGTGTAGCGCTGGTCGATGACCTGGTCGACGTCGTCGTCGGTGAGGCTGTCCAGCACCCATTGCACCTGTGTCCACACCGCTGCGGCATAGCCGTTGAGCAGCCGGGCACCGCGGGTGTTGAACATGCCCACCTCTGTGGGTGTCATGCGGAAGCCGTGCGCGGTCTTGACGTAGGGCAGGCCGAACCGCTGGTACCAGCCGTCGGCCGTCCACACCTGTTCGACGTGACCGAGCGCTGCCAGGTGGTCATCCTCGATGCGGGTGAGGTGCCAGATCAGCCAGCCGATGGAGTTGGCTTCGGAATCAGCTCGCCACAGCAGGTCGTCGCCGGTCAGGCCGTCGAGGACGGCGGGGACGAGGGCGTGGACGCGGCTGAGGGATTCACGGACGAGGTCGAGGGTCTGCACCGCCCCATCCTGCCTCGCGCCGGAAATGGCCACCAGTGGCGATACCATCACAAGCGCAACACCAGCCCCCGTAGCTCAGTGGATAGAGCAGCGGCCTTCTAATCCGACGGTCACAGGTTCGAGTCCTGTCGGGGGCGCTCAGCTGCGGTCGCTGTTGGCGACCTCCGTGAATGGCGCGTTTCGGAGCAGGGCGCGGAAGGATCTGCAGCCAGAAAAGGTCCCGGAGCGAAAGTCGGGGTGTACGCACAGTCCAGGCGCAGATTCATCCCACCGGTCGGGCTACGGATCTGCCCGTACGTCCCAGCTGAGCGTGGCAGCCCCCACGCGTGCCACCGCGTGCGACAGGCCGGGGGAGTCGTCGATCACGAAGGTGCTGTCCCGGTACGGCGTTCCGGCGTCGGTGACTGGGTCGATCGACCACCAGGCGGCGTCCAGGTCGTGCACCTGACCCGGCGCCAGAGCCGAGGCGAGCGCAGCGGCCGCCGACAACCCAAGCTCGGATTCCATCATCGAACCCACCATCAGTCCCAGCCCGGCGTCACTGGCAAGGCTCGCCAGCTCGATCCCGGCGTGCAGGCCGCCGCACTTGGCCAGTTTGATGTTGACGATGTCGCCGCTGCCGGACGCGATCGCCCGCCTCAGGTCGTGGATCGTGAACACCGACTCGTCCAGCACGATCGGGACCGGCACTCGCCTCCGCAGTTCCGCGTGCCCCGCCAGATCCCACGCCGGCAGCGGCTGTTCGAGGAAGTCCAGCTGCACGCCCGCGGCCAGCCACGCCTCGACGGCCCGCGTTGCCGTGGCCAGGTCCCAGGCCTGGTTGGCGTCGACCCGCACCGGCTGGGACGCGGTGCGGTGGATCTCGATCACCCGGTCGACGTCGGCGGGATCGAGTCCCACCTTGATCTTCACCTGGTCGAAGGTGGACGCCGCCGGCCCTGCCGGATCCCACGCCGCGCCCTGCGCAGCGATGGTCACATCGGTGCCGACGGCCCGGGCGTCGCCGCCGAGGAACCTCGCCAGCGGCACACCAGCATCGCGCGCCAGCAGGTCCTGCACTGCGATCTCGGTCGCCGCCCGCGCCCCACCGTTCGCAACGACAGCATCGGTCAGGTTGCGATGCACGTCCGCTGCCGGTTCCAGCATCGGGTCGCGTCCCAGCAGCAGGTCGGCCAGAGGCCCGAGCACGCAGGCCGCGATGCTCGACTGCGACTCCCCGGTGACCCGCCAGATCTGCGGCGCCTCCCCGAAGCCCACACGGCCGTCGGCGTCGGTGACCCGCACCACCACGCTGGACACGTGGTCCGTGCGGCGCAGCGCAGTGACGAACGGGGTGTGCAGCGGCCGCGCCATGCGGGCGGTCGCCACCTCGACTATGCGTGCCATCGTGTCCAGTGCTCCCAGGTGATCGCGCTCAGGCGTGCGACAAGCGCCTCGCCCTCGGCGTCAGGCAGGTCTGTGGTCGTGCACACGGCCAGCACGTATGGCGGCGCCGCTGGTGGTCGCACCAGCGCCACGTCGTGCTTCACGCCAGGCACCCAGCCGCCCTTGCTTGCACACCAGGTGCCCTCTGGCAGCCCAGCCGGAATCATCTGGCGATGCGCCTGCCGGGAGAGAAGGTCAAGCGCGGTGTCGGTGGCGTCGGTGCCGAGCAGGGTCCCGTCGGCGATCCCGGCCATCAGCGTTGCGAGGCCGCGAGCTGTCACGGTGTTGGTCACATCGGCGGCGTCGGCCACGTGATCGCCGATCAGCCGGTTCACCGCGATCGACCTGCCCAGTCCGGCCCGGTCGAGGAACCCGCGGACGGCATGAAGGCCGACCGCGTCCATGACAAGTCCAGCGGCGAGGTTGCCTGACTGGGTGATCATCCGGTCGGCCAGCCACATCAGGTCGGCCAGGCTGCCGAGGTACTGCCAGGTCTCGTCGTCCTGGTCGTCCTCCTGGCGCAGCCGGAATCTCCCTCCCACCGCACTGGGGAGGCGGTCGCGCACGGCGATGGCGTGGTCCACCCGCATCTCGCCGACCTCCAGGCCGTGCAGCAGCGCGCCCAGCGCAGCCAGCTTGATGGTGCTCGCCGCGTAGTGCGGTTCATCGGCGTCCCGCGTCGCCACCGGACCGTCGAGTGAGGAGAGAACCAGAGAGATCCGTCCCCCAATGCCGGTGACCTGCTCGTCCCAGGCCCGCTCCAGTTGCTCGCCCACGCCACCCGTCATCGGAACCCCCAGTTCAGCCGAGCCGGCCGAAGCCGGTCACGTGCACCAACAGCTCGCCAGCCTCGTCGCAGGCGTCCAGGTCGATGGTGGCTGTGATCGACCAGTCGTGGTTACCGTCCGGATCGTCGATGATCTGGCGCACCTGCCAGCGTCGGCCCAGCTCCTCGATCATCAGCAGCGCCGGTCCGCGCGCGTCCGCACCGGCACCGAGCTCGTCGTGTTCGTCGTAGTACTCACCGAGCGCTGCGTCCCAGTCGCGGAACGCGGACGCCCGGTCGGGGTCGGTCATGTCGAGCTCGAGCAGGCCGTCAACGTCGTCGTGAGAGGCCAACTCGACGCGTCGGAACATCGCGTTGCGCACCAGCACCCGGAATGCCCGCGGGTTGCCCGTGACCTGGCGCTGCGGGGGAGGCGCCTGGTCGAGCGGACGGGCGCCGGAGAGGGTGGTGAGCTGCTCCCATTCGTCCAGCAGCGAGGAGTCAGTGAGGCGGGTGACCTCACCCAGCCACTCGATCAGGTCTTCGAGTTCCTCGGTGCGCACCGATTCGGGCACCGTCTGCCGCAGCGCGCGGAACGCGTCGGACAGGTAGCGCAGAAGCAGGCCCTCGCTGCGCTGCACCCGGTAGAAGCCGACGTACTCGCCGAACGTCATCGCCCGCGAGAACATGTCGCGGACCACGGACTTCGGCGACACCGGGGTCTCCGCCAGCCACGGGTGGCTGCCGAGGAACACCTCGTAGGCATGCCCGAGCAACTCGGTCAGCGGCTGGGGCCAGGTGACGCCGTCCAGCACCTCCAGCCGCTCCTCGTACTCGACGCCGTCGGCCTTGAGCTCTGCGACCGCCTCGCCGCGGGCCTTGAACTGCTGCTGCACCAGCACCGGGCGCGGATCCTCCAGCGTTGACTCGATCACGCTCACCGCGTCCAGCGCGTAGTCGGGCGCCTCCGGGTCCAGCAGGCCCAGCGCAGCAAGGGCGAAAGCAGACAGCGGCTGGTTGAGGGCGAAGTCGTGCTGCAGGTCGACGGCCAACTGGTGGCGCCGTCCGCCCGGCGTCGGCTCGTCCAGCCGCACCACGACGCCGGCAGCGAGCAGCGAGCGTCCGACCGCGACCGCCCGGCGCACCAGCGCACGCCGCGTCCCTGCATCGTTGGTGGTCGCATCGATCAACGACCGCAGGGCCTCACCGGTGTCCTGGTCGCGCTGCAGGAGGTTCAACAGCAGGGCGTGGCTGATCTTCAAGCGGGCCACCAGCGGCTCGGGCGGGGCGTCGATGAGCTTGCGGAAGGTCTCCTCCGTGAAGTTCACGAACCCTTCGGGTGCCTTCTTGCGCTGCACCCGGCGCAGCAGCTTCAGGTCGTTGCCGGCCTTGGCCACAGCCTTGGCATTCTCGATCACGTGATCGGGAGCCTGCGCGACCACGTAGCCGACGGTGTCGAAGCCGGGACGGCCCGCGCGGCCGGCGATCTGGTGGAACTCGCGGGCCCGCAGCAGCCGCTGCTTGCGGCCGTCGAACTTGGAGAGGCTGGCGAACAGCACCGTGCGGATCGGCACGTTGATGCCAACGCCGAGGGTGTCTGTGCCGCAGATCACGCTCAGCAGGCCGCGCTGGGCCAGCGTTTCCACCAACCGTCGGTAGCGGGGAAGCATGCCGGCGTGGTGCACGGCGATGCCCGAATTCAGCAGCTTGGCGAGCGTCTTCCCGAAGCCGGAGGCGAACCGGAACCCCTGCATCGCCTCCACCAGTTCGCGGCGGTGCGAGCGGTCGGCGATCCCGGAACTGAGCAGGGCCGCCGCCCGCTCGACGGCGGCGACCTGGGTGGTGTGGACGATGTAGACCGGCGCCTGGGCGTCCCGCAGCAGCAGCTCGACGGTTTCCTGCAGCGGGCGCAGTGACCACGAGTAGGTCAGAGGCACTGGCCGGACGGCATCGCTGATGACGCTCGTGCTCCGGGCCGTCCGTCGTGAAAGGTCGCGGGCCAGCTGGGTCACGTCACCGAGCGTTGCCGACATGATCACGAATTGCGCCTGCGGGAGTTCGACGAGGGCCACCTGCCAGGCCCAGCCGCGGTCCCGGTCGGCGATGAAGTGGAACTCGTCGATCACCACCTGCGCGATCTGCGCGGTCGATCCCTCCCGCAGGGCGATGTTCGCGAGGATCTCTGCCGTGCAGCAGACGATGGGGGCGTCGGCGTTCACGGCTGCATCGCCGGTGACCATGCCGACCTTGTCTGCCCCGAAGATGTCGCACAGGGCGAAGAATTTCTCGCTGACAAGGGCTTTGATCGGCGCCGTGTAGTAACTGCGGCCACCGCTCGCCAGCGCGGCGAAGTGGGCGGCGGTGGCGATCAGGGTCTTGCCCGAGCCGGTCGGGGTGGCGATGACGGTGTTGGCGCCGGTGAGGATGTCGACGATCGCCTCGTCCTGGTGCGGGTACAGCGTGATCCCGTCCGCAGCTGCCGCATCGACGAAGGCCTCGTACAGGGCGTCGGGGTCGGCAGCGCCGGTGGCGGGAATCAGGTCGGCGAGTCGCATGGCAGGCCCATCGTCCCACCCGTGGCGGGCCGCGTCCCACCCGCGTCCGACGACCTGCTGTCCTGGGGAGCAACAGTGGTCATGGCGCGCCACGCCTGCACGGCCTAGCTTTGGGTCGTCCCACCCCTCACAGCTGAGGTCGATCATGACTACTCGTCGCCGCTTCCGTTCGTTTCTCCTGCCCCTCGCGCTTGCCCTGGCCGTTCCGGCAGCAGCGCCGGCGGCCCCTGCCGTCGCGGCCACACCGGCCTACACCGTCGACCCGGTCGTCACCGGTCTGACAATCCCCTGGGACATCACGTTCATCGGTGACCTGATGCTGTTCGACGAGCGGCCCGGACGGTTGTGGACGAAACGTCCCGGCCAGCCGGCGCGGCAGGTGTTCCTGCCGCTGCCGCCGCTGTTCGTCAACTCCGAAGGCGGTCTGCTCGGCCTTGTGGCCGATCCCGACGCGGTCAACAACCACTACTTCTACTCCTGCCAGTCGGTGGCCAAGGTCTCGGGCAAGGCGTCCGACGTCCAGGTCTGGAAGTGGCAGCTCACCAGCGACACCACAGCTGTGAAGGTCAAGACCCTTGTGAAGGGCATCCCGATCGGCCACGGCCGGCACAACGGCTGCCGGTTGCGCTTCCGGTCGGCGCAGATGCTGTACATCGGCACCGGTGATGCCACGAAGGGCACCAATCCGCAGAACCTGCATTCCCTCGGCGGCAAGATCCTTCGGGTCCGCAGCGACGGCAGCATCCCGAGGTCGAACCCGTTCTACTCCAAGGGCGGCAACGCGCGGTACGTGTGGAACTACGGTCACCGCAACGTGCAGGGCCTTGCCAAGCGTCCGGGCGTCAGCGAACTCTGGAACGCCGAGCACGGGCCCAGTCGTGACGACGAGATCAACCTGGTGACGCGGAAGGCCAACTACGGCTGGAGCCCCACGCCCGGCTACAACGAGAAGCGCTCGATGACCGACAAGAAGCGCTTCCCGAAGGCGGTAAGTGCGAGATGGCGCTCGGGGTTCCCAACCGTTGCCACCAGCGGTGCGACGTTCCTTTCCGGGCCGCAGTGGGGAGCCTGGGACGGAGTGCTGGCGGTCGCCATGCTGAAGGGCTCCGGTGTCCTGATCTTCCATGTGGACGCCAAGAACCACCTCACCAAGATCGATTCGATCCTCGCCGGCACCTACGGCCGCATCCGCACGGTCGAGCAAGGCCCGGACGGGGCGCTGTACTTCACCACGTCCAACGGGTCCGGGGACGGGGTCTACCGGCTGTCGCTCGTGGCCTGAGGTCAGGGCGCAGGTCAGGGTTTGGCGGTGCGCGCGGCGAGGATGGCTTCGGCCTGAGCGCGCGCAAGGGAGTCGACCTTCTCATTGAGCGGGTGGCCGGAGTGGCCCTTCACGTGCTCCCAGGCGACGTCACGCCCCGTGAGGCGCTCGGCGATCATCTCGATCGCCGACCGGTTCAGCACCGGCTGCTTCGCCGCCGTCTGCCAGCCGCGCGCCGCCCATCCCCGGATCCACCGGGTGAAGATGTTGATCACGTACATGCTGTCGGCCTGGATCAGCAGCGGCACCTCCGGTGGATGGGCGCCCAGCACCTCGTAGACCGCCCGCAGCTCCATCAGGTTGTTGGTGGTGCCGTCGTGGCCGCCGGAGTCGTACCGGCCGTCCTCAGCAGCCCACGCCCAGCCGCCAGGGCCAGGGTTGAGCAGGCAGGAGCCGTCCGTGGCCACCACTACCCGCTCCGCAGTCATGGCGGGATCCTAGCCAGCGTCCACCCGTCGTGTTCTCCGCACTCCCGCTCCCGAAACGCGCCCCTGCTCCCGGAATTCCGGGAGCAGGGGCGCGTTTCGGGAGCGAGCGCTGGGGAGGTGGGTGGGACGGGGCATGGCGGCGTCGTCGTGCAGGGGTGCCAGCCGACGCTGGCGCACCCTCTAGCCGGTCTTGAGGTTTGCCCGCCCGAGGGTGTTGCAGGTGGCGCGCAACCGGCACTCTTGAAGCAATGATCATTGCTGTGGCGCCCCCGCGCCCTGGAACGGAGTAAGGATGCGTTCGCTGCGAGCCTCCCGGACCCTCGCTGGTGCCGCCGCCCTCGGCCTGGCCGTGTGCCTGGCCGCTTCGGCAGGAGCCACCCCCATGGTCGCGACGGCGGCCGTGCCCGTGGTCGCTCTCCCTGCGCTGACTTCGTCCCGCGCTCTCGCAGGCATGTTGGTCAGCCCCCTGGCAGCGAACGTGCCGAGCAAGGGTGGGGCGACCCTGGCGCCGCAGGGCACCGGCTCGCTGACCGGACGCATCATCGTCGTCGACCCCGGGCACAACGGCATCTACCGCAAGGCGGTCAACCGCAAGCTCGTGGCAGCCGGCAACGGCAAGAAGAAGGCCTGCAACAGCTCCGGCACCGCGACCAACGCCGGGTTCGCCGAGCACAAGTTCAACTGGAAGGTGGCCGTCGAGCTGGTCGCCCAGCTACGTGCCCGCGGCGCGACCGTCGTGCTCACCCGCCCGAACGACAGCGGCACCGGGCCGTGCGTAAACGAGCGGGCGGCGATCGGGAACCGGGCCAAGGCCGACCTGGTCGTCTCCATCCACGCGGACGGCAGCTATGCCGCCGGCGCCCGCGGCTTCCACCTGATCATCTCGAAGACGATGGTGGGCGGGTCGACCACCGAAGCGCGCTCCAAGGCCCTCGCCGTCGACCTGCGCAGCCGGATCGCCAAGCAGACGGGTATGCCACGCTCCACCTACATCGGCAAGGGCACGGCGTTGTCCCCGCGTAGTGACATCGCGGGGCTCAACCTGTCGAAGATCCCGGCTGTGATGCTCGAGGCCGGCAACATGCGCAACAAGGCAGACGTCAAGCTGCTCACCAGCGCGTCGTGGCGCCTGAAGCTGGCCCATGCGCTCGCCGACGGCGTGGTTGCTGCCCTGAAGGGCTGAGCACTTTCCGCAAGGCCCGGGCGCGAGCACCCGGGGCAAAGTGCTTACACTTTCAACTATCTGCGCCTACGGTTGCGACCAGGCCCAACCAACGCGGCAGCTGGCCGCATGCAGAAGGAGAGCTCCAATGGCACACTTCACGATCATCGGCACTGGCAACATGGCGAACGTGATCGGCGGCCTTCTCGCCGACGGCGGCAGCTCGGTCAGCTACATCTCCCACGAGCAGGTCGGCAGCGCCGCCCTTGAGGGCGACGTCGTGGTGCTTGCTGTCCCGCACCCCGCCGTCGACGGGATCCTCGACGCCTACGGGGACCAGTTGGCAGGCAAGACCATCATCGACATCACCAATCCGCTCAACTTCGAGACCTTCGACTCCCTGGTTGTCCCGGCCGGCAGCTCCAAGGCTGCAGAGATCCAGGCCAAGGTGCCGGGCAGCCACGTCCTGAAGGCCTTCAACACCAACTTCGCGGCCACCCTCACCGGCAAGCAGGTGGGCGGTGTGCCCACCACCGTGCTCATCGCCGGGGATGACGCCACCGCCAAGCAGGTGCTGGCCGGAGCCGTCGAGGCCGGGGGAGTGAAGGTCCTGGACGCCGGCGCACTGTCCCGGGCACACGAGCTGGAGGCCATCGGCTTCCTGCAGATCACGCTTGCAGCCGGCGAGAAGATCTCCTGGACCGGGGGCTTCGCGATCGTCTGAAGCCCTCCCGGTCCGGGGTCCTATCCCGGACCGGGGAAGCGTCGGTCGGCTGACGGCGTTGAATCGGTCAGGGTGGCGACGGAGGAGTAACCATGGTGATCGCTGGACTTCTGCTGGCCGGGCTTGCCGCCCTCTTCCACGTCTATGTCTTCTATCTGGAGTCGGTCGCCTGGACCCACGAGCGGACGCGCGCCACCTTCCGAACCTCGGTGGAGGAGGCCGCGATCACGAGGCCGCTCGCCTTCAACCAGGGCTTCTACAACCTCTTCCTCGCCACCATTGTCGTGGTGGGCCTGATCGCGTTCGCCGCGAACGCCCCGACAGTGGGCGCCACCCTCGTCTTCGCAGGGGCTGGATCGATGGTTGCTGCCGGCCTGGTCCTGCTGTTGTCGGGCCAGGACCTGGCGGTCGCAGCGCTGAGCCAGCTCGTGTCGCCGCTGCTGGCTGTGATCCTCCTGGCCGTCGGCCGGCTCTTCTGAGAGTTCTCCCAGCTCGGGCGCGTCGTCGACCCTGCACGTACCCGGCGGGTCCAGCATGGACAGCGACGGGGAATCGCCTGCCCGCGGTCTGGCTGAACGGAGAGAAGATGAGCAAGCGGACGGTTGTCGTCGCGGCAACCGGAATGGCGACGGTGCTCGCCGCAGGGCTCGCCGGCTGCGGACTCCTCCCCGGCTCGACTCCCATGCGCTCTGCGCCCACCCAGGCGGTGTCGACCGCTGCGCCGACGCCATCCACCTCGGTGACGCCGACGGTCTCGGCGACCACCCCGAGCTCACCGCCGTCGGTTGCCCCAGTCAAGGCCACGGGCCAACTGACCTTCCACAAGGCCAACCTGGTCTCGAAAGCGCTCGTCGGCACGTGTGCAGTTGTCGCCGGAAAGCCAACAGTGACGCTGGCCGACCACAAGAACGACTTCTACAGCACCGTCGATCTGACCATCGTGCTCGCTGCCGACGGGGGAGACGTGAAGACCCTGGCAGGCGCCCTTGGTGAGGACGACGAACTGATCACGCGCACGATGGCGCATCCGGCGACGGGCACATCCGCCCATCTGGTGGAGTCCGGCGGGGTCTACCGCATCAGCGGCAATGTGATGGTCTACGAGAACGGATCGAAGACCGGCGGCCTGATTCCGTACAACCTGACAGCCACCTGCGCGAAGAGCGACTGGATCGGCTGAACGAGCGGGCTGCCCTACTTGACCTTGACGCTGGCCTTCGCGGTCGCCGAGGTGAAGCCGGTCCTGCTGCCGGTGATCTTCACGGTGATGGTCTTGCCCTTGTCGGCGGCCTTGAGCTTGTAGCTGCTCTTCGTCGCGCCGCCGATCGCCTTGCTGCCGCGGTACCAGCGGTAGCTGAGCTTCACGCCGCCCGGACCCCAGCTTCCCGCGCTCACCTTGACGGTCTTGCCGACCTTGGCAGTACCCGAGATCTTCGGCTTGCCAGCTGTGACCTGGTTGAGAGCGGTGACGGCGTCCGTTGCCGCCGACGTCTTGACGACGCTGCTGTAGCCGGCCTTCGCGCCGGTGACGGACACGCGGATCGTCGCCTTGGCGTCGGCAGCCTGGAGTACGTAGGTGCTGGCGGTCGCGCCCTTTATGGCGGTCTTGCCGCGGTACCACTGGTGGGTCAGGGCGACCGGGGCGGGTGCCCAGGCGCCGATGTCGGCGGTCAGGGTCTGGCCGACCGTGGCGGTGCCGGTGACCTTCGGGGTCGGGGTATCCGAAAGCGTGCCCTTGGTGACCGCAGCGGTCGGGCCGGACGCCTTGGCGATCGTCTCGTAGCCCAGCTTGGCCGAGGTCACGACAACCTGGAGCTTGGCGCCCAGATCGGGGGCCTGGACCGCGTAGGACGAGGCGCTGGCGCCGGGGATGGCCGTCGTCCCGCGGAACCACTGGTAGGTCAGCGGCACGGGGCCGGGGCTCCAGGTTCCGGGCACGGCTGTCAGCGCCTCCCCGACGGTGGGCTTCCCGGTGATCTTCGGGGTCGGGGTGGCGCCGAGCTTAGCTTTCGCGATCGCACCGGTCGAGGTGGCGACGCGCGCGATGGTGGTGTAGCCGGGCCTGGTGCCTGTCACGGCCACAGTCACCGCAGCGCCGGCATCCTCGGGCCGCAGGGTGTAGGTGGCTCCGATGGCGCCGCCGATGGGGGCGCCGCCGCGGTACCACTGGTAGGCGAATGCGAACGAACCCGGGCTCCACTTGCCGACAGAAGCCGTGAGGGTCTGGGTGACCTGCGGCGTCCCGGAAAGGACGGGAGCGGGAGCCTTGTCGGGCGTCATGAACAGGACTGCCCAGGTGTTGGCATCGGCAACCCCAGTGGCGCTGCGTCCGGCCCAGGCCTGGATGAGCTTGAGCGATGCCTGCGTCTCCTTGCCGAACGTCGCGCCAGGCGTGGTCGCCTGGCCAACCGCGACGAGCAGCGCGTTCAGTGCCTTCACCCGATCGCCGGAGGCACCACTGGACACGGTGGCGAACATCGCGGCCAGAGTGTTCGGGCCTGCCTGGCCGTCCTTGGTGAGCTTCTTCGCAACCTGGAACTTCTTGACCGCGCTGGCGGTGGCGGAGTCGTAGGTGCCGGTGGCCTTCACGCTCGAACCGTTGGCATGCAGCAGGTACTGCAGTGCGGACACCTTGGTGCCCTTGTTACCGGAAAGCAGGACGAGGTCGAACGGCACGACGTCGTAGTCGGTCAGCTTGTAGCTGGCGATGAGGCTGTTGATGGTCTTGGCGTAGGTCGCTGCGTCCTTGGGCTTCTCGACCTTGGCGATCGCGTCAACATACGCCGGGATGTTGGTGATGACGCCGCGGGCGGCCTTGTAGGCGGAGTCGTTGACCACAGCCGCCGCGTGTCCGGCGAAGGAACCCGTGACGCTGCTGAACTTGGCGTACCGGTCGGAGGAGATCGTCACGCAGCCGGACTGGAACAGGGCGGCAGCGGAGGCCTCGACGCCGTCGGAGTTGGCGAAGACGAGCTTGGCGTAGCGGCGCAGTCCTGCATAGTAGGAGCGCTGCTTCCAGTAGCCCAGGGTGGTCTTGACCACGCCGTAGGCACGGCCGCGGGCTTCGATGATCTCCCAGTCGCCGGAGGCTAGCTTCTTGGTGAGGACCGCGACGTGGCCGATGCCGTTGGCGCGAGCCGGGTTGTTGCGCAGGAACACCAGGTCGCCGGTCTTCGGCGAGGTGCCCTTGGCGACCTTCCTGGTGGCGTCGTACTGCCAGGCGGCCAGGTCGGTGATCGGGTTGCCGGCGCGGCCGAACAGCCATTTGACCAGCTCGGAGCAGTCGAACTTCGCCGGGTCGGTGTTCGTGATGGCTGCCGTCGCGCCCAGGACGTAGGGCTTGCCGACCTGGGCCTCGGCCAGCTTCGCGAACTGCGAAGCGGTCATCGAGGCGCTGCACGGGGTGTCGAAGTAGTTCTTGGCCTGCTTCGCGGGTGCGGACGTGCCCCAGTCGGACGCGACGATCGCCTGCGCGATCGACACCGATGCGGGGACGCCGAACTGGCGCTGCGCCTTCTGGGCGGGCGTCACGATGCTGGCGATGAAGCTGGCCTTGGCATTGCCGGTGACGGCGCTCGCTGGGGCCACGCCAACGAGGGCGAGGCCGAACACCATGGCAGCGCCCATGGCAACGGACAGCACTCTCGATGAAATCTTCACAAGGTGATTCCTAACGAGCCGACGGGGTGTGCAGCAAGCCTCGGCTTGAGACTTGGTGCAGCCTCCCGTCCTGCCTACTTGCCGCTGGCTAGGGGTTTTGCCTACTTGCCCCTCAAGAAGGGGTTCAGGGTTTGGTGGTTGAGAGTTGGGCCATCCTGCCGACCAGGCCCAGGGCGATGACCCCGGCTCCGGCAAGCATTGACGGCACCGGAAGCGTGGCTGCGAGGGTGAGGCAACCGGCAGCCCCGAACGCGTTGAACCATCGCGGCCAGCGGCGGTCGGGCGCTGGCTGGGTGAATGCTGCGGCGTTGGCGATGGCGTAGTAGACCAGCACGCCGAAGGAGGAGAAGCCGATCGCCCACGTCAGGTCGCCGCCGAGCGCTGCTGCCGCCACCACGGCGGTCTGGAGCAGCTCGCGCGGTACGGCGTGGAGAACTTCGGGTGGACGGCGGCCAGCCCCTTCGGCAGGTCGGCGTTCCTCGCCATGGCCAGCATCGTGCGGCCCACACCGGCCAGCAGCGAGAGCAGGGCGCCGAGGGACGCCACCGCTGCGCCGACCTGCACTACAGGCACCAGCCAGTCGGCGCCGGCGGCCAGTACGGCTTCTGTGAGGGGCGCGCTGCTGGCGGCAAGGCGCTGCGGACCGGCGGCAGCCAGAGCCGTCCAGCCCACGGCTGCGTACAACAGCACAACGATGGCCAGGGCGCCGAGGATCGCCTTGCCGATGGTGCTGCGCGGGTCGCGCACTTCCTCGCCGAGCGTGGCGATGCGGGCGTAGCCGGCGAAGGCGAAGAACAACACGACGGCGTCACCGGTGCCGAGCCGGCGCTGCAATCCGGCCGCTGCCATCCCACCCGTGCTCGGCCTCGCCTCGATGATCGGCGCGGGCGTGTTCGCCGTCTACGCTCCGGCAGCCCGGGTTGCCGGCACCGGCCTGCTGCTGGGACTGGGCGTTGCGGCTGTGATCTCCTCCGCGCTAGCGTGAAGCCAGCGTCGGCGAGGGGTGGCTTGCCCCCGGACCGCTCCGGTGGCGCCTGCGGCGTGCTGCAGTCGGCAGGGCTTGCCAGTCTCGCCGCGATCCTGAGGTCGGCTCAGGTGCGCGCGACCCCGTCCAGGTCGTCCTCCAGCGCCGGCAGTGCATGCCCCGGGTAGCTGATGGGACGCGCAGGGATGCCGGCAACCGTCGTGAACGGCGCCACCTCCTCCAGCACGACAGAGCCGGCGCCGATCCGCGCGCCCTCGCCGATCCGGATATTGCCGAGCACCTTGGCTCCGGCGCCGATCATGACGCCCTTGCCGATCTTCGGGTGCCTGTCGCCGCCCACCTTGCCGGTGCCACCAAGGGTCACCTCGTGCAGCATCGAGAAGTCGTCCTCGATCACGGCGGTCTCGCCGATCACGACGGAGGTTGCGTGGTCGAACATCATGCCCTTGCCGATCCGGGCACCCGGGTGGATGTCGACGGCGAACACCTCGGAGATCCGGCTCTGCAGGTACAGCGCCAGCACCGGGCGGTCGTGGGTCCAGTAGTAGTGCGAAATCCGGTAGGCCTGGATGGCGTGGAACCCCTTGAAGAACAGTAGGGGCACCGAGTAGCCGCGGCAGGCCGGGTCGCGGCTCAGTACCGCACGCAGGTCTTCACGAATGGCGACCCCGATGCTGCGGTCGTCATCGAGAGCGCGCCCGATCAGTTCACGGACACTGAGCGCCGTGATGGTCTCGCTGCCGAGCTTGTTGGCAAGGATGAAGCTCAGGGCGTCCTCGAGGCGCGCGTGCGCCAACACGTTGGTGTGCAGGAAGCTGGTGAGCGCCGGCTCGGACTGCGCGTCAGCGGTCACCTCCGTCCGGATCCGGTTCCAGACCTCGTCGCGGTTGGCACTCATCTCGGTGTCCTCACGTCTGTGGTGTGGTGCCTGTTCAGGCGACCGCAGGGTTGGCGATGGTTGTCGGGCCGACGGCGGCCAGGCCGGCGAGCGCCGCCAGCAGGTCCTGTCGGCGCGGGGCCCCGACCAATCGGCTGCGTACGACTCCGCTTCCGTCGAGTACGAGGACGGTCGGGGTGCGGGTGATACCGAGCTTGCCGACCAGGTCGAGCCGCTGCGCCGCGTCGATCTCGATGTGGGCGACGCCGTCGGTGCTCGCGCTGACCTCGTCCAGCACACGGGCAGTCACCCGGCACGGGGCGCAGGCCGCGGAAGAGAACTGGAGGAGGGTGGCGGTGCCGCCGAGTGCTGCTTCCAGCGCCAGCGGGCTCGCCGCGGCGCCGGTGCGCACCGCACGCACCCGCCCGTCGACGGCCTTGCGGTACAGCCCGAACCCGAGCGCGAGCACCAGGGCGAGGCCGAAGACGTAGAGCCCGGTCATCGTGCCGTACCGCCGACGGGTTGGCTCGCGGCAAGGGACGGCTTGCCGAGCAGGCGGCGTCCCAGGAGGTACAGCTCGCACCCGAGGCAGAAGTCGAAGACCGCGTTGAGGGTTGCGGCGATCAGCGCGAACGCGGTGGCGACGTAGAAGACCACCGACGCCCCGGCGAACGCGCCGATGAACGCGACCACGGCGAAGAGCAGGCCGACGGACTGGGCGAAGCGCGGCGGGCGCTCATCCTCGAGTTCCACCGGTGCGCCGAGGCGCGGGCGGACGAAGCGGCGGAAGGCCCATCCGTAGGGCTGGTAGCGCAGCCCGAGCAGCGAGCCGGCGCCGAACGCGAAGGTCTGGATGATCAGCAACGGCAGGCCGAGGCTCGGCCCGAGGACCAGAACCACGGCGAGGACGACGGTCGTGACGGCTGCGCCGAAGCGCGGCCCCCGCGGGTCGACCTGGGCCGGGGTGTGGGTGGCAGGCATAGGTGGGTGTCCTCACGGAGATGGTGGTCAGGTGGTTGAACTGACAGCGGGTCCCGCAACGGACGAGGGATTTCTTCGATGCCGCCGCGAGCCTCGATCAGGCCAGGGGCGAACGGGGAGTCGCTGTCACGACTAACGACAACAACACGTGCACATGGGCGCATTCCCGTAGCTCTGCGTGACTGCGAGCCGGAGGCTGGTGTGCATGTGTCGAGGCTAGCACGGGGGTTTCGGAGCGCAGAAGGTGGGTTCCGCACAATGCCCGGCTGGTGGACGCCTGGGCCGTCCGACAGGCTGCCACCCGGACGGGGACAGGGCAAAGGCGCCGGTGATTGCTATCCTTGCGGGTGTGAAAGTACTCCGTCAGCAGCTGTTGCGCCCCCGGATCGGGTCGCGGATCGCTGCCGCTGTGCTCACTGTCGCCGGCCTCTTGCCGCTGCTGGCCCGGCTGCCGAAGGTGGCTGTCGTGGCCTGTTTCGATGCCGGCCACCCGCTGTACGAATGGGTGTCCGACGCGCCATTCACCGGCACGACGCACTGTCTCACCGGACCTGCGCCGGCCGTCAGCTGGACCCTGATGATCGCTGCCACCCTCGTGGTGCAGCTGCTGGCGCTGCCGCTGGTGCTCGGCCTGGGAGCCATGCTGGTCCGCGGTGCACGCCACTGCGTGTACGCCGCCGGCCAGGCGCTGGCCCGAGCCCTCGTCTGGCTTTCCGAACTGCTGCTACCGGCCCGTCGCCCCGTCCCGGTCTATATCCGGGTTCGCAGCAACACCGCCGACTGGTCCCGGGCCAACCCCCGCCGCGGCCCGCCGAACTGCCTCTGATCTCCAAGTGACCCCCCGCACCCATGGGTGCGGCTGACGCGCGTGCGCGCTCCCGGCGGCCTGGGCCCATCCCATCCAGAGCCGTCCCACACAGATCAGTATTGACAGTTGGGCCACCGGCCCGGATTCGGAACACCACCATGTCCAAGGACAACTCCTGCAACATCACAGCAACCGGCCGAGAGGCCCTCCACCAGCGCCAGCAGGCCGCCGCCACCGCAGACCGGCGCGTCAGCGTCGCCATCCGGACGGCCTGGATCGCCGGCCTCGCCGTGATCGCACTGCTGATCGGCGTCACCACGTGGTCGATAGTCGGCGCCCGCGCCAGCAACACCACGGGGGGCGGCGCAATCGACGGCCTCATCGCCCCCGCCGCGGCGACCGACTCCGGCGCCGTCGTGATCGGAAAGCCCGAGGCGAAGGTCACCGTGACCGTCTTCCTCGACTTCATGTGCCCCTACTGCGGCCAGTTCGAGCGGGCCAACGGCGGCGCTCTCGCCGCGGCCATCGCCAACGGGACGGCCAAGCTCGAGGTGCACCCGATGTCGTTCCTCGACGACCTCTCCTCGGGAACGAAGTACTCCACGCGGGCGGCGAACGCGTTCGTGACGGTCGCCAACCATGACAGGGCCACAGCGCTCGTGTTCAGCCAGCTGCTGTTCGCGCAGCAGCCGGCCGAGCACTCCGCCGGCCTCACCGATGCCACGCTCGCCGGACTGGCTGCCCAGGCGGGCGCGCCGGCCGACGTCGTCGCCGCCTTCGGGAAGCGGACCTACCAGCCGTGGGTGGCCAAGATCACCACGCAGGCGTTCGACTCCGGGATCACGGGCACCCCGACGGTGAAGATCAACGGCCAGACCTTCACCGGCGATCTGTACACCGCCGGTCCGCTGGCCGAGGCGATCACGGCTGCGGCCAATGCCTGAGGGGTTCCTGCCCTGGCTGCGCGGGCTGCGGCAGTCGGACCGCTGGATCTACTCCACCATGCTGGTCTCCGCGCTACTCAGCCTGACAGCGTCCTTCGTGCTGTCTGTGGACGCGATCATCCTTGCCGCCGACCCGCACGCCGCCCTGGCGTGCAACCTCAACGCCGTGATCAGCTGCGGGACGGTCGGCGCCTCTTGGCAGGCCAGCCTGTTCGGGTTCCCGAACGCGTTCCTCGGCCTGATCGCAGAACCGGTGGTGATCACCATCGCCGTGGCCAGCCTCGGCGGTGTCCGGTTCCCGCGGTGGTTCATGCTGTCGGCGCAGGTGGTCTACACGCTCGGTCTCCTGTTCGCGTACTGGCTGTTCTTCCAGGCCTACTTCGTCATCGGGGCGCTGTGCCCGTGGTGCCTGCTGATCACCCTCTCGACCACGCTGGTGTTCACCTCGCTCACCCACGTGAACATCCGCGACGGCAACCTGTACCTGCCGCAGGGGGCCGGCCGGCTGGCCAGCGGCTTCGTGCGTGCAGACCTGGACGCCCTGCTGGTGGCCGTGTGGCTGCTGGGCATCGCAGCCATGGTGATCACCAAGTACGCGACCGTCATGTTCTAGGACTGCGCTCAGCCGGGGAGAAGAACCTGCAGCTGGACGATCTCGAGGTCCGGCTGGCGTCCGCCTCCACCGGTGTGGATGCAGACTTCTCCCGGCGGGCGGGGGCGGGTCGCAATGCCCGGTTCTGGTTCTGACTGCGGGAGTTCTGGACGTTGCGGGTCGGGGTTGTTCTCGATTGTTGCCCGGTGGGGGTCTGGGCGCTTCCCGGTGGCTTGCAGCAGACTGAGTTAGGCCCGCGACGGGCGAGGTCCCTGCAGCCTGCGATGGAGGGTGGATGGCATCGAGCAAGAAGAAGTTGTGGATGCCAGCCCTGGGCGCAGTATCGACACTGTTCGCCCTGATGGTGCTCTCCGGTTGTGGCTTCCCCTCTGAGGCCGCCCTGGACACAGTCGTCTATTTCGACAACAAGACCGACCAGACGCTATACGTACGCTCCCGAAGTGAACCTCAGGTGAAGGATGCCTATAGCCACGTTGATCTGCTCAAGATCACTCAACTCAGGCTCGTCGATCGAGGCAAGTGCACGGACCGGCTAGTGATCACCGACATCGACGGCAAGCTGGTCAAGGACCCCGGCCAAGTCTGTTGGCATGGCACGGTCACCATCCCATGAGAAGGGCCGGCCGACCGGGATCTTGCCGACTAGATGTACCCGGCCATCAGGTTGGTGACAGTCGGCTGGTCGGGGGTTGTCCTTCGAGTGCGCTGTGACGGCGTTCAGTGTTGTAGTGCTCGAGCCAGGGGCAAGGGCTGCTGTGCGTTGGGCGTTGGTGGTGAAGGGTTGCCGGTAGGCCCATTCGGCCATCAGTGTCCGGTTGAGGCGTTCCACTTTCCCGTTCTGCCAGGGGCAGTGGGGACGGATGAACTTCTGGGTGATGCCGAGCTCGGCGCACAGTGTGCGTAGCGAGTAGCGGTAGGCCCAGGCGTTGTCGGTGATGAGTCGCTCGATCCGGGTGATCCCGTGGGCGGCGAAGTAGGCGATGCCGCGGATCAGGAACGCCGCGCAGGTAGGGCCCTTCTCGTCGGGCAGGATCTCGGAGTAGGCCAGCCGGCTGTGGTCATCGACAAGGGAATGCACGTAGTCGAACCCGACGATGGTGCTGCGGTCTCGCTGGATCGACCCGGAAGCGCGACCGTACGCTTTCCACCCGCCGCCATCAGGGATGCGGCCGAGCTTCTTCACGTCCATGTGGACCAGTTCGCCGGGCCGGTCACGCTCGTAACGCACGGCGGTGGTCTTGGACGCGCGGATCAGCACACCAGTCATCGGGTCCAGCATCGCCAGGTGCGGCAGCTCGTGGCGGACCAGGATCCGTGACACCGTCCGGGCCGGCACACCGAGTTCGGCCGCAATCCAGTCCCTTCCGCGTCGTTCACGCCGACGCAGCTCCACCACCTGGGCCTCCACGCTCCTCGACGTCCGGGCAGGCATCCGGTGCGGCCGCGACGACCGGTCCTGCAACCCGGCCACGCCCTCGCTGGTGAACCGGCCGACCCACTTGGCCACGCACCGGCGCGAGATCCCCATCGCCGCCGCGATATGGGCCTGCCGCCAGCCCTGCCGGTACCGCTGCACGATCAGCAGACGGCCATGAAGTGTTGTTCGAGCATTACCGTGGGACACGAGAACCTCCGAGTTAGTGATGGGCCTTCGACAAGCCACACCTTCACTCGGGGGTTCTCACCCGTTCAACCCCGCAGCCCTGCTACCAACCTCCCGGCCGGGTACAACTAGAGCGGCTTTCGGAGGTTGAGTTGCCGCTTGCTGATGGTGAAGCCGATCCGTGTGTAGAAGGTATGCGCACCCTCTCGGGTCTCTCCGGTGGCAAGCCGGATGGCTTGGCAACCCTGCTCGCGGGGCCCACTTCTCGATGGCCGCCATCAGTGCTGCCCCGATCCCTTGTCGTTGGGAGTCGCGGCGGACGGCAATACCGAGCACGTTCGCCATTGGAGGTGCGTAGAGGAGCCGGTAGACCTCCCCGTGGCAGTACCCGACGACCTCGCCGGCGCTCACCCCCACCACCACGATCTCCCGCGGGCTGTCGATGGCCTCGGCGAGGGCATCCGTCGAATCGGGCAGCGGGAATCTGTAGCCCAGTTCGCGGGAATTCAGGCCGCAGATAGCCGCCGCGTCATCAAGGGTCGCCAGCCGCACATTGGTGGACACATGAGAAGGCTATCCACTGCTCAGGAAGACGCCCTGAATGCCGCACACCGCGTGGACGATCCTGCCGAGTGATGCGGGTCCAACCGGCGTGCGGCTCTTGCCGTGGAGTTTCTGCCAGCGGGTCGCTGCTGGGGCAGTGTCGGTGCCAGACTTGCTGGGGGTCGGCCTGAGGACCGCCGATGGCAACTGCATCGATTGCTGTTGCCTTTGGTGATCCAGTGGTGCAGAGGGTGGGCAAGATGCGAACTCGTGGCGAGCGGCAGTACAGCGCGATGCCGAGCTTCGCGGCGCGGTTGTACGACAACCTGACGAGTGTGGGTGGGGTCTCGCGGGGCTTCAGGGAGATAGCGGAGTTCATTACCGGGCGCGTTCCGGTGGGGAGGCTTCTCGACGTCGGGACGGGGCCGGGGCGGCTCCTGCGGGAGATCAGGCTCACCAACCCGGTTATAAACCTGTTCGGCCTGGACATCTCCAAGGCCATGATCGACCTCGCTCGCACGAATCTTTGTGGCCTTGGCGACATCGACCTTCGGGTGGGAAACGTCACTGCGACGGACTACCCTTCCAACTTCTTCGACTGCGTGGTCAGCACCGGAAGCTTCTACAACTGGGACCGTCCCATTGTCGGGCTGGATGAAGTCTTCCGCATCCTGAAATCGGGCAGCACGGCCTTCATCTACGAGTCCGTCACGGATCACGACCGCGACCTGCTTGAAGTTCGTTTGGGCCACAATCTCGAAGGCTTCGGAGCTATCCGCACGGGCTTGTCACGGCGCTTCCTCCACAAACAGCTGAGAATGACCTACTCTACCGACGAGATACACCAACTCATCCGCCAATCGGACTTCGCTGACACCTATCGACTCGAGCGGCTCGATCTCGGCGGACTGCCGATCTACGTGCGGATCGAACTGTCGAAGCAAAGGCAGTCACACATGTCCACTGAATCTGACCGCTAGACCTCCGCCAGAGCGCGTTGGAGGGGTCGCCGGGGACTCGGACCGCGAGCGGAAGGTAGCCGCAGCTAGGGTCGTTGATCTGTGTGGTTCCCGGTCACGTCGGATGGGCTTCACGTGGGTGTGGCCGCCTAGCCTCGGGCTTTCATGCGGGTGGGTGACTGGCTGGCGTGGGGG
>JADGPA010000156.1 GCA_017882685.1 Propionibacteriaceae bacterium
CTGCGGTTGTACTACAGGGCCGCGACTCGCTGCGCGACCAGACCGATCAGCGGCGACAGGGTGGCGTCCGGAACGGGGCTGCCGACATTCGACGCGCTGACGTCGGCCTCGATGAGAGTGCCGGTGATGAACGCGGTCGTGAAGTAGATCGCCGTCTTCTGACCGCCCGAAGTGACCGTGGCGCTACCTGCGCCGATGGCGATCACGTTGGACGGGCCGCCAGCAGCGCCGGGGGTGACCGTGAACGACACCTCGATCGTGGCATCAGCCGGCACCGCAGTCGCAAGGGACGTCTTCATCGACTGCTCGAAACAGGGTGAGACCTTCGGACTGGTGAGCATCGCGAGGTCGGTGTCGATGTCACTCTGGGAGCGGTAGCTGTTCACCGAGGCACTGATAGTGGCGTCACCGAGAGCGAAGTCGTCGGAATGTGCTTTGGCGACCCGGTTGGGGTCGGTGTTCGGCACTCCCACACATGCGGCGATCTCGGCGTTGGTGGTGTCGCCGGACGGGTCGTCCTTGTAGGCCGTCCCCGTCCAGCCTGCGGGCATGTCCGTGGCCTGCAGCACAGCGGTTTGCAGCTGCGCGAGCGCGGCGGCGGTGGGTGTCGCTGTCGGCGTTGGCGCTGGAGTGCTCGCAGCGACCGACGGGATGGCGGATGGGCTGCTGTTGGTCGAGGAGGAAGCACTTCCGCAAGCGGCAAGCAGGGCAACCAACGTCACAGCCGGGAGAAGTCGCTTCATGTTCTGTCCTTCGGGATCGATCGCGTCGGTCTTGGGCATCGTGTGACCTGCTTCGCGTGCGCAGGACGTCGTGCGGTCACGCCGGCGCGATCGGGGTGGTGGCCTCCGGGTCGCCGGGCGCGAGCGACTCCGGCTCGTCGGGGCGTTCCGACGCCACGGCTTCCGTCGGCAGGGCGGGCGGCGAGCTCCAGGTCCGCAGCGCCCCGGTCAGCGTCGCTGCGAGGCCGGTGATCGCGCCACTTGTGTCGCCGCCCCCCACCAGCACGTCGGGGACGATCTTGACGTGCCCGTCGGCCACGGCGCCGGCCACGGCAACGGCGGCTGTCGCTGACTGCCCGAGGGCCACGACCTGGGCCTCGTAGCCGGCGGCCTTGGCCAGCCCGAGTGCTTCGACGGCCTTGGCCTCCGCGAGACCGATCGCCCGGCGCCGGTCCGCCTCGGCCTGACCGGTGAGCCGCACGAAGGTGGCCTCACCTTCCGCCTCGGCGCTCCGGGCAGCAGCGGCCGCCTTCTGGATGTCGACGTTGACGTTGGCCTTGGCCAGGTCCTTCTGCATGTCAGCGGTGCCCCGGACGCGTTCGAGATCGACGCGCACGGCCTGTGCCCGCTGCTGCTCCTCGAAGGTCACGCGTTCCTGGTTCGCGATCTCGCGTTCGGTGAGGACGGCCACCAGCTCGGGAGGGAAGATGACGTCCTGGACGTAGACACCGCGCGTCTCGACCTCGTACTTGCTCAGATATCCGGTGATGTATTCCTGCGCGCGTTCCTGGACGATGTCGCGGGTCTCGATGAACTGCACCGCCGGTAGCTGCTGGAGGGCATTCCTGAAATAGTTCCCCACGGCGGACTGCAGCACCTCGTTGACCAGATTCTGCATGGTGCCGACCATGGAGATGACCTTGGGCGCATTGGAGTCAGGAACGTGGATCTGCACCTGGAGGTCGATCCCGAAGACAAAGCCCTCTCTGGATTTTCCGTCGATCGGGCTCAGTGCCGCATCGAGGTTGTGGGCGGCGGAGGTCTCATTCGCCCAGTTCAGGGTCAGGATCGACGTCGGCACGAGCTCCGCGGCGTAGAGGCGCGGATTGATGGCGTATTTTCCGGTCCGCAACGGCTCGTTCCAGATCCCGCGGTGACCGGGGCGCACGATCGACCCGAACTTGAACTCCTCGCCGGAGGTGTCCACGGTGGGAAGCCCGACGTACGCCTTGACGACCGCCACCTCGCCCTGGCGCACGACGAGCATCGGCACGAGCTCGACCCTGACCAGGAAGGGGTTCAGCAGGTAGGAGCCGTAGAGCAGAGGGTCGTGCTGCAGACCGATCCGTCCGCCGTGATCGAGGAAGGACTGGTAGTCCTGGTAGTTGTTGTGCAGCCCGTTCTTGCTGGAGAGGATCGCTTCCATCTTCTCGGCGTCGGACGCGTTGGCGGCCTCCAGGTCCGTGATGTCCTGGAATCCGCCGAGCCTGCTCGCGATGTCTCCGCCGTCAGGTGCATAGCCCTCCAGGGTGGTCACCACGGCGACCACGTCCTGGTCGGCCTGTGGTGCGACGAAGGTGACCAGCAGCTGGCCGGGGACAAGACCGAAGGTCTCGAGGGCAGCCGTCGCGTGGCGCCCTCCTCTCGAGATCGGGACCCCGTACACGCGGCTGGCGGTGAGCACGAGGAAGGCCAGCGGGTGCAACGGCAGCAGCGACCCGGGTGGTAGCACCGGTCGCTGGATGCCCTTCTGGCCACCTTCGCCCAAGAAGGTGTCAAGGTCAGTGAAATTCGCGAAGATCTCTTTGTAATGGGCGCTCTTCGCTCCGATCGGCAGCGGCGCACCGAGCTGCGAGATCACCACACCGATCTCGCCGGGTGACACCTGGACCCACGGGTGCTTGGTCACCGCGAATACCGGCCACAGCTTGAAACGGAGACCCGGCATGAGCAGCCGTGCCTGGTAGCCGGCTTCTCCCCGGAAAGCGATCGCCTGGTCTCCCTTGAGGCGCCGCCCGAGCCTTTTGTTCACCAGCCCGACCTCAGCGGCGCCGATGAATCGGAAGGACGAGATCACCACCAGGATCACCAACGCGATGAGGATCAGGCCGATGATGGTGGTGGA
>JADGPA010000157.1 GCA_017882685.1 Propionibacteriaceae bacterium
ACTCGTCCAGGGTGGTCGCCCCGATCATCCGGAGCTCGCCGCGGGCCAGCATCGGCTTGAGCATGTTGCCGGCGTCCATGGAGGAGTCACCGGTCGCGCCTGCGCCGACGACGGTGTGCAGCTCGTCGATGAAGGTGATGATGCGGCCTTCGGCGTCGCGGATCTCGTTGAGGACAGCCTTGAGCCGCTCCTCGAACTCGCCGCGGTACTTCGCGCCGGCCACCATCGATGCCAGGTCAAGCGAGACGACACGGCGGTCGCGCAGCGAGTCGGGAACATCCCCGGCCACCACCCGCTGGGCGAGGCCCTCGACGACGGCGGTCTTGCCGACGCCCGGCTCGCCGATCAGCACCGGGTTGTTCTTGGTGCGCCGGGCAAGGACCTGCACGACGCGACGGATCTCTGCGTCACGGCCGATCACCGGGTCGAGCTTGCCCTCCCGGGCACGGGCGGTGAGGTCGATGGAGTAGCGGTCGAGGGCGGACTCGGCGCCCTCCGCCTCCGCGGACGTCACCCGTTTGTCGCCGCGAGAGTCGGCGAAAGCCTTGGCCAGCTTGTCCGTTGTGGCGCCGAGGTCGGTGAGGATCTTGCGGGCGTCGGTCTGGACGGCGGACAGCGCCAGCAGAAGGTGCTCGGTGGCGACGAACAGGTCGCCGAGCTGCTGGGCGCGGGTCTCCGCGTCGGCCAGCACGCGGGCGAGGCCGCCGGACATCGCCGGCTGGCTTACCGAGGAGCCCTGGGCAGAGGGCAGCTTGGTGATGGCGCCGCGGGCGGCGGCGTCAACGACGGCGGGGTCGACGCCGATCGAGGACAGCAGCGGGGCGACGGTGTTCTCCGGCACCAGCAGCAGGGCGTGCAACAGATGGACGGGTTCGGCGTTGGGGTTGCCATTGGTGAGGGCTGTGCGGACGGCAGCCGAAACGGCGTCCCGGCTTCGGGTGGTCAGCTTCTCGGTGTCCATCGGGTAGGTCGTCTCCTTGAAAAAGTTGAGTTCACCAGACTCAACTAGCTTAGCGTTGTCGCTATTCCGTGGAGAGGACCACCGGGATCGGGTTCTGCCCTGAGGTTTCCCCGGCACTGACGGTGATGGACGCACGGGCGGCCAGGAGCGTCGTTGCACCGAACACACCGGCGGCGAGCACGGCGTACGCGGCGCGGGCGAGCAGGCTCCCCTGCCCGGCCAGCAGTGCCCCGCCGACGGCCAGTTCTGCCAGCAGGAGGACAAGGGCAGGAACACCGACCCGCCACAGACCGCTGCGTCGCGATGCGCGCACGGCAGCGGTCACGATCAGGCCGCCGGCGGCGATGGCGCTCAGGTGCAGTGCCGCGAGGACACCGACGCCAGCCCACGCCAGGCGCGCCGTCACGGTCAGCCCCCACGTGGCCCCGGGCGTGATCAGGACCCACGCCAACAAGAGGCAGACGGTGGCCGTGAGGGCGCAGGCGAGGTCGATCATGCCCAGCCACCACGGGATGCCGACCTTCACGGTCAGCATGCCGAACACCCCTGCCGCGACGGTGCCGGCCAGCCCGATCCAGCCGAGCACCCGCGGCTGGCGGTCAGTAAGCCGACGGGCGAGCATCGCTGCGACGAGCACGGCGGGTCCGGTGGCCGCAGCGATCACGCGGTGTGCGAATTCGATGAGGGGGTTCAGCTGGACGGCCGGGGCGAAGCTGTCGGAGTAGCAGCCCGGCCAGTTGGGGCAGGAGGCACCCGACTGGGTCGCGCAGACGACGGCGCCCATCACGACGCAAGCAAAGGTCAGCAGGGCAGCTGCGGCGAACCAGCCCCGGGTGGCTCTGCTCATGCCGGCACCTCGTCGGCAACGTCGGCAGGGGTGCGGCGGGCGCGCCCCCACGAGCCCAGCGCTGTCACTGCTGAGGTGGCCAGCAGCGTCACACCGGCGAACACGCCGATATTCACAACCACCTGCTGCCACCAGGTGTAGTGGAGCTCCAGTTCGCCGCCCATCGGCAGCAGCATGAAGGGCGCCAACGCTCCCCACAGGGCATAGCCGATGCCGGGCCAGCGCAGGTAGCCGGGCAGCTCCTTCGCCTGCCACAGCACCAGACCCAGCGGCACCACCCACACGTAGTGGTGCGACCACGAGATCGGGGACGCCAGCAGGCTGGTCAGGCCGGCGAGGCACAGACCGAGGGCCATCTGGCCGCGCCGGTGCATCAGCACGGCGGCCCAAATGCCGAGGGCGACCACGAGCGCACTCAGTACCAGGCCGCCACGGCTGGGTTCGCCGGTGAGCCTGTTCCACACGCCCAGCACCGACTGGTTGGACGCGTAGAGGATGCCGGAGTTCAGGCCGGAGTCACCGGTGGCGAGCTTCAGCCAGTAGGACAGTGAGGCCTGCGGCAGTACAACGAAACCGATCGCGGTTGCGGTGAGGAACGCCGCGAACGCGACCAGGCCGGCCTTCCTGCGTCCGGCGAAGAAGTTGTAGGCGGCCACAACGGCAGGGGTCAGCTTGATGGCTGTGACCACGCCGACCAGCCAGCCCTCCGGCAGGATCCTGCGGCGGAGGAGCCGTGGACCGGGCATCGAGTCCAGCACGGCAGCGGCAACGAGGAAGATCGCCAGCTGGCCGAAGCCGAGGGTGTCGCGCACCGGCTGGCAGGCCAGGATCAGGACGGTGGTGAGCAGGCTGAGCCGCCACCCGGTGTAGCCGAGCCGGTGGCAGATCGCGGCGAGGGCAGCCGTGCACAGCGTCAGCCAGATGACGGCGGCCAACACGAACGGGATGACGGCGAACGGCACGGTGAGCATCGCGGCGAACGCCGGGTAGATCCACGGCAGTTGGCCGGCAGCGTCGAAGATGTCTCCACCAGCGAGCAGCTTCTGGCCAGTGCGCTGGTACACGTCGAGGTCGATCATGTTGGGGTGCCACGGCCAAAGGGTGCTGCCGGGGATCTGGGTGCCGCCGATGTAACCGGCAGCCAGCAGCGGCACAAGAATCAGCAGGGCGCGCAGCGCCACGTCTCGAAATCGCTGGGTCTGCACCCGTACCTCCCTCACGCAAGCCCGTCCAAGACTACGGGAGGCCAGTGCAGCCGGTGCTGCATGAGCACCACCTGGTAAGGGTTCCAGGTGGAAAGCGTGTAGCGCAGCACGAGTTCTTCACCGTCGAGGCGGGCGTCGAACAGGTAGGGGGCATAGGCGGCGCCGGTGCCGTCGGCCTGGCCGCGGAAGATGCGGTCACCGACGGGGTCACCCTCAGCGGCAGCCTTGATGAACCGGGTGAACGGGTCGGCTTGGGACATGCCGGTGCTGATCCAGTCCAGCAGCCGCAGCCGTGGCGACCACGGTCCCCATGGCGCCGGCGCTGTGCGCAATGTGATCGCAGGCCCGATCGGCTCCTCCGGTCCGGACCCGGCCAGCATCAGGTAGGCACCGGCCGCAGGCACCCAGCGCACCGACAGCTCCCCCAGCGCCGCCGGGCCGAACAGGGGTGCGGCGTCCTCCTCACGCTCCGACCAGCCTGCGCCGCCCCAGTACCGGAGGCCGAGGGCCGCGGTGTCCCTCGCCGTCGCCAGCCGGGCCAGCGCTTCGCCGTCCAGCATGGCCAGCCGGGGTTCGGAGGCACGGTAGGGGCCGGTACCCCAGATCAGCAGGTCCTCACCGACGAGCTGGGTGGAGACGTTGATGAAATGACGGTCGCTGAAGGTGCCGAGCACCCGGAACCGCACCGGGGAGCGGCGGCTCGCCGGGTCGATCACCAGGTCCGGGTTCTCTGCCCGGGCAAGGACCGAGCGTCCCATCACACGGCGCCGGTGGAAGTGGTTGGAGCTGAAGAAGCCGTACAGCTCGCCCCTGGTGGAGAAGGCGTCCAGGGGCACGTCGTACTCGCGCATCGTTGTGCGGCCCCCCACGAGCTTCAGCGGCGACCCATGGAACCGGACGCCCGGCAGCCCCGGGCGTGGCCCGGTGTCGGTGACCTCTGCGATCGAGTCCCTGGTGTTGAGCCAGCGCCGGGTCCAGTGGGTGTCGCCGAACAGCAGGAAGATGCGTCCGTCGTGGTCAACCCGGACGCCGAGGTCGGTGCCGCGGACGCCGGCGCCGGACAGCGAACCGCTCAAGGTGGGGGGTCGCGTGCCCCATGGCGTCGGGGTAGCGTCGATGTCGCCGGTGACCTGGGCCAGCTTCACCGACTCGGGCCCATCGGCGATGACGTCCGGATCGAGCAGTCGCAGGCAGGCGTTGCGCTCCCAGTGGCCCTCCGGCGTGCGGTGGTAGCTGAACACCGAGCCGTCCTCGTCGGTGAGGGCCTGGGCCCAGCCGGTGGCAGTGAAGGTTGCTACTGCTCTCAGATGACGAGGATCTGCACCCAGATCCGCCGCGGTGGGCGATTCGGGCCCTTCGGAGGCATCCGGTTGCAGATTCGTGTCAGCGGTCGGCTGCCATCCGGTCGCACCGAAGCGGTAGCCGACGGTCCGGTCTCCCTCTCCAACGATCGCCAGCAGCCCGCGTCCGGCCCGGCTGAGCCGGCCGGGTCCCGTTGCCTGCTCCGTAACGGTGCCGACGCGCACCCAGGGACGGTCGGGACGGTCGAGCCGACGGCGGTAGTGGTCCAGGCGGGAGCCGCTCAGGACGACCACTTCGATCCTCCCGAAACAGGCGATCGCCGAGCCGGTGGAGATTGCCGTCACGAAGCTGGCTCCCCCTGCACAGGCGCGGGCAGACCTGTGAAGACCGGGGTGTCCGACCCCGCGGCAAACCGCAGCTTCCTCGGCAGGCCGAGCAGAGCGATCAGGATGCACACAAGGCTCGGCAATTCCCAGGCCAGGCGGACCCACAGCGGGCCGGTCTCGTCCCAGGAGATCAGTGGGGTTCCGGCAACGAAGCCGAGCAGCAGCAGGACGCCCGCGAGCATCGGCCACGGTCGCCGCAACAGCAGCAGGTAGAGCGCTGTAACCGGCACCCAGCACTGGTGGTGGGGCCAGGAGAGGGGGGTGAGGACGATAGAGAGAACGCCGACCACGAGCGCTGCGGCGACCTCCTCCCCACGCAGGTAGTGTCTTCGGGCCCGCCAGAGCGCCACCGCAGCGATCACCGCCGCCAGTGCGAGCCACAACAGTCGTTGCTGGTCTCCGCCGAGGTTCCAGCGGACGACCAGCCCGAGCAGTGACTTGTTGCGGCTGGCCTGGACGTCGCCGATGCGGCTGGTATCGAAGACCAGCACGGTCCAGTAGCGGACGGACTCGGACGGAAGCACCGCGAACCCGAGGGCGGTGGCGGCCACGAAGCCCAGCCCCGCATTGCGGGCGGCCCGCCATTGCCGAGTCACCAGGTAATAGGGCACGAACACCAGCGGAATCAGCTTCATCGCGCCGGCTAAACCCACCAACCAGCCACGCCACTTCGGCGGGACGAACCCGCCGGCGTCCGTGAAGCTGACGAGCAGCAGGAACAGGCTCACCTGGCCGAGGGAAGCGCCGTGGGAGACCGGTTCGGACACAAGCAGGGCCAGCGATGCGAGGACACCGACGATAGCCGCACGCAGGGTGAGCCTCCGGCCTGCACCGGGCGCTGACCGCAGCAGGATGACCGACAGCGCCACGCAGAGGACCAACGTCCCTGCCATCCAGGTCAGGTTCACCACCCCGTCCGGAAGCACCGCCAGTGGTGCCATCAAGATCGCAGCGAACGGCGGGTACGTGAACGGCAACACCTCCCCGCCCGGTCCGTACAAGGTGAACTCGTACAAGCCATTACCCGACAGCCAGGAGCGCACTGCACCGCGGTAGACGTCCAGATCCCACATCACCGGCGGGTCAGCGAACATCCTGATCAGGATGAAGACGAACACCAACACCGCGACGCTGACGCCGAGCAGCGCTCCGAAGGTCTGGACGGTCTTCCAGGGCTTCCGGTCAGTCATCGGCCACAGCCGGTGCGTGGGAGAGGGAGCGAGCACCCGGCGTCATCCCGAAGCCCAGCACCAGCAGGACGGCGAGGCTTGGCAGTTCCAGTCCGACGCCCAGCAGCGGTCCGATGGTGTTGGCCGGGTACTCGTCGAACCACCCGTAGCCCATGAAGATCGCGAAGAGCGCGACGGCGAGCCAGGTGGCCGTCCGCCCGCCCCACAGCAGGTACCAGCAGGCAGCGAACACCAGCCACAGCTGATGGTGGGGCCAGGAGATCGGCGAGACAGCCACCGACAACGACCCAACGACGAGGGTGGCGGCCAGAAGGTTGCCGTCGCGCACGTGCCGGGCTGCACGCCAGTAGGCAAGGACAGCCACGGCGGCGGCGAGGGCCAGCCACGGCAGCGTGGTCGCTGCGCCGTCGGGCAGTAGCCGGGCCAGAAGGCCCAACAGGGACTTGTTCATCGTCGAGTCGGTGCTGCCCACCCGTCCTGTCTGCCACAGCTTTTCCGTCCAGTAGGACAGCGATGCGCCAGGCAGGAAGAGCCAGGCGAGGCCGGACGCCGCGGCGAAGGCCCCGATGCAGACGGCGGCCTGCCGCCACTGCCTCGTCAGAAGGTAGTAGGGCACGAAGACCAGCGGGGTGAGCTTGATGGCGGCCGCGATGCCCACCAGCGAACCCTGCCAGCGGCGCGGTAGAAGCTGGTCACACAGTGCGAGGGCGACGACGAACAGGCTCACCTGGCCGACGATCAGGTTGTGCAGGAAGGGGTAGGACACCATCACGAGGACGGCCAGGCCGGCCACCCACGACGCCCGATTCGCTGCCCGTGCCGACGTGCGCACGAGCAGGACGATGCACGCCAGCGTCACAGCGAACGTCAGCACCGTCCAGATCACCTTGGCGACAAGGGAGTCCAGCAGGGCGAACGGCATCAGCACCACGGCTGCGAACGGCGGGTAGGTGAAGCCGAGCCCGTGCCCGGCGGCGTACATATAGCCGTACAGGTCACCCCCGGCGAGGGCTGTGTTGATTGCGCCGCGGTAGATGTCCAGGTCGCCCAGAGGCGACCCGGTCTTCGTGAGCAGGACAACCAGCGCGGCGACGACGGTCAGGGCCAGCGCCGCAAGGGCCAGCGGGAGCACCCGGGCGCGCGCTCCACTGGTGGCTGCTGCGCGCACAGCGCACCTCCCCTGTTCCGGTCTGGGCGCCACCCTAACCGGTTAGCGGGAGCCTGTCTGGCACCCGGATGGAGGACAGCGCGCCTTCTCAGATCTCCGGGTGCCGGCTTCCTCGCTCGAGGGCGAGCGGTCGATGTCGGGGCGTCCGGCCGATGTGGACGGAACCGCCGGCCTCAGCGGTGAACAACCGCACCCCTTCGGGGATGAGCTGCAGTTCCTGCACGACCTGGGCAAGTCGGGCCAACTGGCCGCGCAACCCGTCGAGCTCGGATTCGAGGGCAAGGATTCGGCGGACGCCTTCGAGGTTGATGCCCTCATCCTGGGAGAGGTGCTGGATGTGGCGCAGCCTGGCGATGTCACGCAGCGAGTACCGCCGTCCGCGTCCCCGGGCACGCCCGGGCACCACCAGGCCGAGCCGGTCGTAACCGCGCAGGGTCTGGGGGTGCATCTCGGCCAGTTGGGCAGCCACCGAGATCACGAAGATCGGGGCGTCGGCGTCCATCCGGTCGGGCAGCAGGTCCATCAGTGGCTCCCGAGAAGATGGGCGCGTGGATCGCCACCGCCTGCCTTGGCCTGGAACTCGACCAACGCCGCCCGCGCCTCCTCAGAGAGGTGGCGGGGAACCTGCACGTCCACGGTGACCAGCATGTCGCCGTCGGCGGCACCGCCCTTGACGCCATGCCCGCGGACCCGGAACGTGCGAGCATTGGGGGTTCCGGCAGGCACCTTCAGACGCACGCCGGCCCCATCGAGGGTTGGCACCTCGATCTCCGCGCCGAGCGCCGCCTCTGCGAAGGTCACCGGCACGGTGATCGTGAGATGGTCACCCTTGCGTCCGAAGATCTTGTGGGGACGCACGTGCACGAGCACGTACAGGTCGCCGGCGGCACCCGAGTTCTCTCCGGCACCGCCCTTGCCCTTGATGCGGATGCGCTGGCCGTCGGTGACGCCGGCCGGGATCCGCACCTGCATGGTGCGGGTCGAGCGGCTGCGGCCAGTGCCGGCACAGGTGGGGCACGGGTCCTCCACCACCATGCCCCGGCCACGGCATTCGCGGCAGGGCTCGGTGACGGCGAAGACGCCGCCGGAGGTGGAGGTCTGCATGCCGCTGCCCTGGCACGCCCGGCAGACCGTCGGCTGGGTGCCCGGGCGGGCACCGGTGCCGTGGCAGGTCTCGCAGGCCGCGTCCGACGTGGTCTGCATGCTGACCAGTGAGCCGCCGAGGGCGTCGGCGAAGTCGATCGTGACCTCGCCCTCGATGTCGGCGCCCCGGCGCGGCCCACGCGTGGTGCGCCGGGTGGTGGTGCCGCCGAACAGGTTGCCGAACAGGTCGGAGATGCCGGAGTCACCCGCGCCCCCGCCGCGGAACAGGTCCTCCATGGACGGGCCGCCACCCTGCCCGGCGCCGGGGAACCGGAATCCCCCACCGCCGAACAGGCTGCGCGCCTCGTCGTACTCCTTGCGCTTCGCCGGGTCGGAGAGGATCGAGTTGGCCTCGGAGATCTCCTTGAACCGTGCCTCTGCGCCGGCGTTGTCCTTGTTCTGGTCAGGGTGGAACTCCCTGGCCAGCTTGCGGAACGCCTTCTTGATCTCGTCGGGCTTGGCGTCCTTGGAGACGCCGAGCACCTTGTAATAGTCCTTTTCGAGCCAGTCCTTGGTACTCATCGCGCCTCCTTTCTCATCACTCCGGGTTGGCCACACCTACGCGGGCCGGACGCAGCACCCGATCATTCAACTTCACTCCGCGCTGCATCACCGCCGAAATGGTCGGGACGGCGATCTCGACCTCGATCGGCATCTGCATCAACGCCTCGTGGATCTGTGGATCGAAGTCCTCGCCCACCTCGCCGAAGGTTTCCAGCCCGTACTTGGCGATGATCTTCTCCAGCTCGTCTGCGACCAGCTTGAAGCCGCCGACCAGCTCGGAGTGCTCGCGCGCGGCCTCGACGCTGTCGAGGACGGGCAGCAGGTCGAGGATGACGACCTCCACCCCGCCCTGACGGGACAGCGCCCGGTCGCGGTCGACGCGCTTCTTGTAGTTGCTGTACTCGGCGTGCAGGCGCTGCAGGTCCTCGGTGCGTTCATCCACCAGTTCCTGCATCTCGGCCAACTTGGCGTCGCGGACTGGGGTCGCCTTGTCAGCGATCGGCTCCTCTGCGCCATCCCCGCCGGCCTCCCCTTCGGGCACAAAGCCCGAAGGTTCGTCTGCAGGGACGCTGGCTGAGCCTTCGTCAGGATCAGGGCCTTCGTCAGGCTCAGGCGTCGTCGTGGAATCGGTCACTTGTCTTCCTTAGCGTCCTCGTCAACGATCTCGGCGTCGACGACGTCGTCGTCGGCCGCCCGGGCGCTGTCACCATCTGTGTGGGACTCCTCGGCCTGCTGCTTGGCCTGGGCTGCGGCGTACATCGCCTGGCCCATGGCGCCTGCCTTGGTGTTGAGGTCGTCCATGGCCGCCTTGACCGCGTCGTTGTCGTCGGTCTTGAGGGCTTCCTTGAGCGTGTTGAGGGCCTCGACCACGGGGGTCTTGGTGTCCTCGGGCAGGGTCTCGGCGTTGTCGGCGAGCAGCTTCTCCGTACGGAACGCCAGGGCGTCCGCCTCGTTGCGCATCTCGACGGCCAGGCGACGCTGGTGGTCCTCCTCCGCGTGCGCCTCTGCCTCCTTGACCATGCGGTCGATGTCGTCGCGACCCAGCGCGGAACCGCCGGTCACCGTCATGGACTGCTCCTTGCCGGTGGCCAGGTCCTTTGCGTGGACGTGGACGATCCCGTTGGCGTCGATGTCGAAGGCGACCTCGACCTGGGGCAGGCCACGCGGAGCGGGCAACAGCCCGGTCAGCTCGAAGTTGCCCAGGCTCTTGTTGTCCCGGGCGAAGTCGCGCTCGCCCTGGTACACCTGGATCATCACGGAGGGCTGGTTGTCCTCGGCCGTGGTGAACACCTCGCTGCGCTTGGTCGGGATCGTGGTGTTGCGCTCGATGATCTTGGTCATCACGCCGCCCTTGGTCTCGATGCCGAGGCTCAGCGGGGTGACGTCGAGCAGCAGCACGTCCTTCACCTCGCCCTTCAGCACACCGGCCTGCAGGGACGCGCCGAGGGCAACGACCTCATCGGGGTTGACGCCCTTGTGGGGCTCCTTGCCCCCGGTTAGCTCCTTGACCAGGTCGACGACAGCCGGCATGCGGGTCGAGCCGCCGACCAGGATGACGTAGTCGATCTTGCCGACGTTGGAGTTGGCATCGGCGATGACGGCGTTGAACGGCCCACGGGTCCGTTCGAGCAGGTCCTGGGTCATGCGCTGGAAATCGCCCCGGCTGAGCTTCTCGTCGAGGTGCAGCGGGCCGTCGGCCCCAGCGGTGATGTAGGGCAGGTTGATCGAGGTCTCCTGGGTGCTGGACAGTTCGATCTTGGCGCGCTCCGATGCCTCCTGGAGGCGCTGGCGGGCCATCTTGTCCTTGCTCAGGTCGATGCCGTTCTTGTTCTTGAACTGGGTGACCAGCCAGTCGACGACCCGCTGGTCCCAGTCGTCGCCGCCGAGCCGGTTGTCGCCCTTCGTCGCCTTCACTTCGAAGACGCCGTCAGCGATCTCCAGTATGGAGACGTCGAAGGTGCCGCCGCCGAGGTCGAAGACCAGGATGGTCTGCTCGACGTGGCCCTTGTCGAGTCCGTAGGCCAGCGCAGCAGCGGTGGGCTCGTTGATGATCCGGTCGACGACGAGGCCGGCGATCTCGCCGGCTTCCTTGGTCGCCTGCCGCTCGGCGTCGCCGAAGTAGGCCGGGACGGTGATGACGGCGTTGGTGACCGGCTCACCGAGGTAGGCCTCTGCGTCGCGCTTCAGCTTCATCAGCACGCGCGCGGAGATCTCCTGCGGCGTGTACTTCTTGCCGTCGATGCCGACGGTCCAGTTCGTGCCCATGTGGCGCTTCACCGAACGGATGGTGCGATCGACGTTGGTCACTGCCTGGCGCTTGGCGACCTCGCCGACCAGCACCTCACCGCCCTTGGCGAAGGCGACGACCGAAGGGGTGGTACGGGCGCCTTCGGCGTTGGGGATGACAGTGGGCTCGCCGCCCTCGAGGACGGCGACGACAGAGTTGGTGGTGCCGAGGTCGATGCCGACTGCTCGTGCCATGTTGTAACCTCCGGTTGAGTCATTGGTGAGTTGAGCTTAACACGCTCAACTCTGGTGTTGAGTTCACCCGACTCAACTGTGGGTCAGCTGGGGGTATTCCCTGAGTCGCAAAGCATTGCCCGGGTCAGTTGCACAACGATCGGGAACGAGTGCCACAGCTGGTGGCCCATGCCCTGCACGGTGATCGTCGGGCCCGGGACGCCGCGGGAACCGAGACTCGCGTCGAGCCTCTCGAAGTCGGGACGCCGGCAAAGCGAGCTGCGTGAGCCGCGCACCAGTGAGCAGCGGGCCAGCTCCACCTCGTCCATCCCGCGCAGGAGACCCTGACTGGACAGCACCTGCCCGATGGCCACCAGGTCGACAGCGGAGTACTTCACCGATGGCTCCCGGCGCTGCCGGCGGCGTGCGGTCATCACCCAGTCGTGGCCGCGATTGGTAGCCAGCACGGAACCCATCCGTCCCCAGTCGGCGAGGTTGTGGGCCTGCAGGGAGGCGACGTTGCGCTGCGAGATCGCAACCGGCTCCACCAGGTTCAGGCCTTCGATCGGTCCCCACTCCGCCAGCACCGGCAGGGAGGCCACAGCAAGCGAGCAGCCGGTGGAGTAGCCGAGCACCTGCATGTACTCGGGGTTGCGCACCTCTCCGACACGCATGGCCGCGTCGACGTAGGCGAGGTTCAGGTCGGCCCACGACTCCACCCGGCCGGTCAGCATGTCCTTGCGGACGGCCTTGGGGATCGGGTCGGCGAAGCGGCTCATGCCGGGGATCTCCGTGAGCACGACGGCCAGGGAAGTGGCGTCGGCAAGGTGCGCGCACTTGGCGATCTCCCAGGGCCCGAGCGGGGTGTTGAAGCCGGGGAAGTAGAGCAGGACGCCGACCGGGTCGGGCGGGGTGGCGATCAGGGCGTCCAGCGGGGCGAGCCCGGAGGGGCGCAGGGTGTGCTGCCGCACCGGCGAGGTGGGACGGGAATGGAGCGACCTCGGGTCGACCCACAGGTTCATCCGCGGCCGGGCTGCTTGCTCCACGCTGCGATGGTAGCGGGGCGTCACGAGCGGGGTGGCGACGGTCAGGGGCGTCCCCGATTTCGCGACGATCCGCGCGGCGCGGAAGAATGCCAACCATGACTGCAGTGGTGTTCGACATGGACGGGACCCTGACCGACACCGAGCACATCTGGGACGTGGTGCGCCGGGGACTGGGCGATGCCGAGGGCCTGGCGTGGCCGGAGGAGGCCAGCCGGGCGATGATGGGCATGTCCACCCAGCAGTGGTCGGCCTACCTCTCCGACGTTGTCGGCCTCGCCGGCACGGCCGAGGACGCGGCGAAGAAGACGATCGACGGCATGGTGGCGGCCTACGCACGTGGCCTCGACGTGCTGCCCGGCGCGGTGGAGGCCGTGCAGCGGATGCACGCCCGATGGCCGCTCGGGCTGGCCAGCTCTTCACCGCGGGTACTGATCGACGCGGCCGTCGCTTCCATGGGGATCGCTGACCTCTTCGTCACCACCGTGAGCACAGAGGAGCTGAACGGGGCAGGCAAGCCCGCCCCCGACGTGTACCTGGAGGTCTGCCGGCGGATCGGGGTCGCCCCTGCGTTCGCTGTTGCGGTGGAGGACGCCCACAACGGCATCCTCTCCGCCCATGCCGCCGGGCTGAAGGTGGTCGCGATCCCGCCGCACTTCAATCCCCCGCCGGCCTCGACCCTCGCCCTCGCCGATGTCGTCCTCGACTCCCTCGACGACCTGACCGCCGACCTCGTCGCCGGACTTGTGGGTGCGGCATGAAGTCCGTCGACCTCGTCCTGCGCAAGGTCCTGATCGGCCTCGCCCGCAGCGCACGGTTCAAGGCGCTGGCCGTCCGGTTGCCGATGACCGCTGCTGTCGTCGCCCGGTTCGTCCCTGGCGAGACGGTCTTTCACTGTGTCACCGCCGTGCGCACCCTCGCAGCGGACAACCTGCTGACCAGCATCGACTACCTGGGCGAGGACACCACCACCCCGGAGCAGGCTGCCGCCATCCGGGACGGCTACCTCAACCTGATCTCGGAGCTCGCGGCTGTCGGCCTCACCGGGTACGCGGAGGTGTCGGTGAAGCTGACCGCCCTCGGGCTCGGCCTTCCCGGCGGGCGCAACCTTGCCTTCTCCCACGCTCGGGAGATCTGCGCCGCGGCCACGGCCGTCGGTACGACGGTGACGGTCGACGCCGAAGACCACACCACCACCGACACGACGCTGGGGATCCTCGCCGACCTGCGCAAGGAGTTCCCGGCCACTGGCGGCGTGCTGCAGGCCTACCTTCACCGGACGCTCGAGGACTGCGCGGTGCTGGCCGGGCCGGGCTCGCGGATCCGGCTGTGCAAGGGCGCCTACGCCGAGCCGGTCGACGTCGCACTGCAGGGACGCGAGGAGGTCTCCACCGCGTACGTCGCCTGCGCCCGGACGCTGCTGGCCGGCGACGGCTACCCGATGTTGGCCACCCACGACCCGGAGATGATCGCCGCGGTCGCTGAGCTCGCCCGCCAGCTCGGTCGCGAGCCCGGCAGCTTCGAGTACCAGATGCTGTACGGCATCCGCAGCGACGAGCAGCGCCGCCTTGCTGCCAGCGGGGCGAAGGTGCGCGTCTACGTGCCGTTCGGCACCGACTGGTGGGGCTACTTCATCCGCCGCCTTGCCGAGCGTCCGGCGAACCTCGCCTTCTTCGTCCGCGCGCTGTTCGGTCGCTGAAACGGTCCCTGAGGAGCTTCGTGAGGAACGGACGAAGGGTTACCGCCCGTACGCCTCCCACTCGGCCTGACTGCCGGCGAACACGTTCAGGTCGATGAAGGGTTCCTCGCCGGCGTACCCGGCCAGCCGGTGCCGGGCTCACGGTGCGGGCCTAGGCCGCAGCCTTGAACTGCGCAGAAACCGTTCCCGCCGAGAGCGCGGTCTCGTAGTAGGCGAACTCGTCGAGCGAACCCGCGACGTAGGCGCTTGCCGGCTGCAGCGGCCACCCGTCCAGGTTGCCGCCACCGAGGCGCCAGTAGCCGTCCCCGGGCTGGGCACCGGTGAGCCTGCTGCTCGCCACCAGCGCACCGTCGACGTAGAGCCGCGTGCCGGTGGAACTCTGGGTCGCTGTGGCCTGGTGCCAGCGGCCGTTGTTGTAGGACTTCGGGCTGATCACCTTCCGGATCACGCCGCTGTAGGTGCCGAACACCAGCTTGCCGTCACCTGCGAGGTACAGCGACCGGTCGGCGCGGCTGCCCTTTCCGACCTGGGTGTTCTCGAACCCGACGATCTTCCCGCCGGCTTTGGTGGTGGTCTTGAACCACACCTGCACGGTGAAAGCCTTCGACGGCGTTGACCTGGCCGTCTGGTAGATCCCGGACGTGGGGTCGCCGTCGGTCTGGACCGCATTGTTGCCGCGGATCGCTCCGGCCGCGTACCTGGTGACCCCGGTCATCTTGCCGGCGACGCCGCGTCCGCTGGCATCGGCTGCGACCGACCCGGTGCCGGCCAGGCGCCAGTGGACGGCCGGCTTGGCCTTCTTCACGGCGGCTGCATAGGCGGTGTTCGGCATGACCTTCGCACCGGCGGACGCCGGCGGAACCTGGTAGTCCATCGGCAGCGCGACCAGCTTGTCGAGTGGGAAAGGCACTTCACCCTTGCCCTTCTGGCCCGTCATCTCCAGGAAGGGCCAGCGGCCGCGGAAGATCGTGGAGTACTTGTTGTGGGCGAGCGCGATCGGGTTTTCCGCAGCGAACGCCACAGAACCGGAGGTGTCGGAGATGACCACCCCGTACTCCTGAGCCGCCCTGGCCACGGTCAGGGCCGCCGGCGAGAGCTTCAGGGCGGCGAGGTTGAGGCTGGCCGGGAGCCGCAGCATCTGGCCGATGGCGAGCTGGGTACCGGGCGAGTTGCCGTCGGTTCGGTTGGCCGGCCAGGAGATGGTGTAGCGCCGGGTCAGGGGGATGGCCAGGTTGATCATGTGGTCGATGCGGCCGTTGAGCAGTTCCTTCTGCCGGATCGTCAGGCCCCACAGGGAAAGGCCGCTGGCCGAAACCCCGTTGTAGTTGCCGAAGGTGCCGCGGGATTGGTCGGCGCGCGCGATCCGTCCGCCCTAGCAGGCCTGCCACTTGCCGTCCACGAGGCAAGTCCCCGCGTGGACACGTGGAACCCCGAAGGACCAGCTGAAGGAAGCCCTGAGGGACGCGCTCGGCGCGCCTGCGGACGTCGCCGAGTCACAACGCGGGCTAGGCGACCGGCCCGAGGTACCGCAGGTAGATCCGGTCCGTGCCACCCGGCCAGGAGAGGTCGAGCTGCCAGCACCCCCGGCCGGGAAGGTCGATGGTCGACGGCCCTGGGCCACCGGCCACCTCGCGACGGACGGTGTCCGTGTCGGCCTCTCGGCGGGCCTGGATGACCAGCGGCCCACCGGTGCTCTGGTCGGCGACCCAGAGCACCTTGTTCACCCGCCCCTCCGGTTGCTTCTCCCGCAGCGGCCACCCGAAGGGCACAGCGACGATGTGGCCCTGGACGGACGCGAAGTGGGCAACGGGCTGGTCCGGCGGGGTGAAGCCCGTCCGTGCCCAGTCGGGCAGCGGACCGACCGTGGGGTCGGTGCAGGCGAAAGCTGCCGCAGGCGGGCTGCTCGGCGGGCTGCTCGGCGGGCTGCTCGGCGGGCTGCTCGGCGGGCTGCTCGGCGGAGGCTGCGGAGGTGGCGTCGCCGGCGAACACCCGGTCAATGACGCGGCGAGGAGGAGCGTCATCGCCCGCACACTGCTGGCTCCGCGCATGGCTGGCCTTTGGTTGCTGGGGCTTCCAGTGTGTGCTCGGGGGCGACTCTTCCTCAAGAGCGGCCGAGCTAGAGTGACCGTTTCCCAACGTCGACGGGATCCACGTGCAGAACGAACCGATGCCGAACGCCGTCGAGGATGCAGGGCGGAGGTCCTCCAGCACATGCTCGACCACCTTGCCGAATTGAGGGCGCAAGGCGTCGAGGCCATCAACGACTGACCAGGCGACGACCGAAGCGGTTCAGCCGAGAGCCAGCACCCGGTCGAGGCCGGCCCTGAGGTCCCCCACCAGGTCGGCAGCGTCCTCCACGCCGAGGCTGAGCCGCAGCATTCCGTCGGTGATGCCCGCAGCTGCCCGGATGTCAGGCGGCATGGAGGCGTGGGTCATCGTGGATGGGTGCGAGATCAGCGACTCGACCCCGCCGAGGCTCTCTGCAAGGCAGAAGCACACCAGGCCCTCCACGACTGCCCGCACGGCCGCCTCACTACCGACGTCGAACGTGACGATCGCCCCGAACCCGTCCTGCTGGCGGGCGGCCAGCTCGTGCTGGGGGTGCCCTTCCAGCCCCGGGTAGTGCACGGCCTTCACCGCAGGGTGCCCGACCAGCAGGTCGACGACCGCCTCGGCGTTGCGCTGGGCCTGCGCCATCCGCAGGTGCAAGGTGCGCAGCCCCCGCAGCGTGAGGTAGGAGTCAAGGGCGCCGCCGGTGACCCCGAGGGTGTTCGCCCACCACGCCAGGTGGGCAAGGCGCTCGGCGTCCGCTGCAACGATGGCACCGGCGACCACGTCGCTGTGACCATTGAGGTACTTCGTCGCCGAGTGCACCACGATGTCCGCACCCAGGCTCAGCGGACGCTGAACGACCGGTGTCGCGAAGGTGTTGTCTGCCACCACAAGGGCGCCGACGGCGTGAGCAGCGGCACTGGCGGCGGCGATGTCCGTGATGCGCAGTAGCGGGTTGGACGGGGTCTCGAGCCAGACGAGGTCCACGCCGTCCGCGATCTCGGCGAGGGCATGCTGGGAGTCACTGAAGTCGGTGAGCCGCAGCTTCAGGCGTCCGGTGCGCTCGAGGGCGTCGAACAGCCGCCACGAGCCGCCGTAGCAGTCGAACGGTGCCAGCAGCGTCCCGCCGGGTGGCAGCAGGGCAAGCACCGGCACGCTCACCGCAGCCATACCGGAGGCCGTGATCACCCCCCCGGCACCGCCCTCGAGCTCTGCAACAGCCTCCGCCAGCACGGTGCGCGTCGGATTACCCGCGCGGCTGTAGTCGTACTGCCCGGGGCTGTTGAACGCCTCGAAGGCATAGGTGGTGGACAGGTAGATGGGGGGCACCACCGCACCGTGGGCGGCGTCGGTGTTGATCCCGGCGCGCACGGCCCTGGTCTGCGGGGATTGCTCGGTCATGCCCGCAGACCCTACCCGACAGCACTTGCCGCACCGCGAGTTCTCTGGTGCGCAGACGCCGCGGCGGGTAGCGTCCGGCGTATGAAGATCGAGGAGATCATCCGCAAGAAGGGCGCGGACGTGGTGACCATCGCGCCCGCCGCCACCGTCTCCGAGCTGCTCGACCTGCTCGCGAAACACAACATCGGTGCCGTCGTGGTCAGTGACGACGGCGCAACCATCGGCGGGATCGTCAGCGAGCGCGACGTCGTGCGGCGCCTCGCCAGCCAGGGTGCTGCCGTGCTCGACCAGCAGGTCTCCGCCATCATGACCGTCGATGTGAAGACCTGCGGCGTCGAGGACAGCCTCGAGTCGACGGCCCAGACGATGACGTATGGACGCTTCCGCCACCTGCCGGTTACCCAGGACGGCCAGCTGGTTGGGATCATCTCCATCGGCGACGTGGTGAAGAACCAAATCGACCAGCTCACCGACG
>JADGPA010000158.1 GCA_017882685.1 Propionibacteriaceae bacterium
GCGCTGCCACGATCACCAGCTGGTCGGCGTTGGCGACGATGGGGCGCTCGAAGGGATCGTCGTCGTCGGCAGTCCGGCGCAGCACCGTCTCGCGTTCGTTAACCTCGACAATGCGGGCGAGCGTGCCGTCGTCGCCCGAACTGTCACCTGCCAGTCGTACCCGGTCACCGACGATCACGGCTGTGCGCCCCAGCGAGCGGGCCTTCATCGCGGTCACGACCGCGCCGACGTTGCCGATCAGGCAGCGGTAGCGGCCGCGGTCGACGGTGATGACGGTGGCGTCGGCGGCGTTCGGGAAGCTGGGTCGGTCCTTCGTCCGCGGTCGGCTGCGCTTGCCGGGCCTGCCGAATCCGGCGTGCGGGTCGTCGGTGATCGAATCACTCGGACGGCGGCTCACGACGAGGCCCCGATCAGCCGTGACCAGGTGCCGACGAAGTCCGGCAGGGTCTTGGTGGTGCAACTGACGTCGTCGAGCTCAACGCCGGGGGTCACCAGGCCGAGCAGGGCTGCGGCGTGGGCGAGCCGGTGGTCTGCCCGGGTGTGGAAGGTGCCGCCGTGCCGGGAAGCGGGCGTGACGACGAGTCCGTCCGTTGTCTCCTCGACGCCGACGCCCAGCGCCCCCAGTTCCTCGGCGAGGGCGGCCATCCGGTCGGTCTCGTGACCGCGGATGTGGGCAACGCCGCGGATCACGCTCGGACCATCGGCGACAGCGGCGAGCGCCGCGGCCACGGGGGTGAGCTCGCTGACCGCATGCAGGTCGACGTTTGCTCCCCTCACGCCGTCCACGCCGGAAACGGTGAGCAGGCGACCGGCCACCGGGTCGGACGAGTAAGCCAGCCTCGCGCCGAAGGCGGCGAGGACGCCGGCCAAGTCGTCGGTTGCCTGCACCGAGACCTCCGGCCAGGCTGTGCTCAGCTCCCCGCCGGTGACCAGGGCTGCCGCCAGCAGGGTGGCCGCGTTCGTCAGGTCCGGTTCGATGACCTCGTCCAGGGCTGCGATCGCACCGGGTGCCACGCGCCAGGTGCACGGCCTTGGCTTGTCGACCCGAACACCGCGCCGGGCAAGCATCGCAGCGGTCATCTCGATGTGGGGCAACGAGGGCAGCGATCCACCGCTGTGGGTGATCTCGAGGCCGTTGGGGAATCTCGGTGCGGCCAGGAGGAGGGCGGAGACGAACTGGCTGGAGACGCTGGCGTCCACCATGACCGGCCCGCCAAGGACACTGGGTGCGCCGCCGACGCTGACCGGCAGGTGGTAGGGCTCGCTGACCTCGGCGCCGAGGGCGGCGAGTGCGGCGAGCAGGCCGGCCAGGGGGCGCTGGCTGGCCGCCTCGTCGCCGATGAAGGCTGTGGCCGGCGTGGCCAGGGCCGCCAGCGCGGGCAGGAAGCGCATCACGGTGCCGGCCAGGCCGCAGTTGATGGTGCCGCCGCCCTGCAGTGCCGTGGCCGGTTGCACCTGGAGCCGCCCGTCCGGCAGGTCGGTGAACGTCGCGCCGAGGGTGGTCAGTCCGGCGCGCATCAGGGCGGTATCCCTGGAATCGAGGACGCCGCTGAGTACAGAAGGGCCATCGGCGAGTGCTGCCAGCAGAAGGCTGCGGGCGCTGGCCGACTTGGAGCCGGGAACGACGACGATTCCTTGGACGGGACCATCAGCCACCGGCGCCGGCCAGTGGGTCAAGAAAGCACACCCTCAACCGTGCGGCGAGCCTTGCGGAACGACTTGCGGGCAATCCGGGCGGTGTCCTCCGCCGTCGCACGGGTGTCGCGCTGCAGCTCGGCCTTCCGCTTCGCGGCCTCCTTGCCAAGCAGCTGACGCTGGGTGCGCACCCGCCAGGCGATGGTCGGCTTGCCTTCGGTGTCCTGCGCGGCGAGCAGCACACCACCGAGCAGGGCAACGTTCTTGCCGAGCTGCGAGCTGACCACCGTCCGCTCCGAGCCCTTGGCCTTCAGCGGGTTGGCCACCAGTACGTGCGGCACCATCGTGAGGGCCAGCACCCCGGCGCCGAGCCGGCGGCCGAGTCCGGTGGCAAGGCTGAGGCCACCGACGATCTGCAGGGCGCCGTTCCACTTCACGAAACCGGGCGTGTCCTCGGGCAGGTAACCGCGGGCTTCCGTCGGCAGGGCGGACGTCAGGAGCGGCAACACCTTGTCAGCGAGGGGTTGGGCGTCGGCAACGAACTCCTCGGGGTGGCGGAGCGCTTTCACCCCGTTGATGACGAAGTAGCTGGCCAGCATCGAGCGGGCGACGAACCGCAGAAGACTCATGCTCTATTACTACCCCGATCGCCTGTAACTGCCAAGCTCGTCGCGACGACGGCGCAGCGTAGGGTCGGTTCCATGTGCGGACGCTATGCCTCCTCCGCCGGCCGGACGGAGCTCACCGAGATCTTCGAGATCGACGAGGTGGCCGGGCCCCTGCCCGCCCCGGCGTGGAACATCGCTCCAACCGACCCGGTTCCGGCCATCTTCGAACGGGTCCGTGACGGGGACCGGCGGCGGCTGCTCGCGGAGGTGCGCTGGGGGCTCGTCCCGTCCTGGTCGAAGGACGCGAGCGGCGCTGCCCGGCTGATCAACGCCCGCGTGGAGACGGTGGGGGAGAAGCCCGCCTTCCGCAAGGCGTTCGCGTCCCGGCGCTGCCTTCTGCCCGCCGACGGCTACTACGAGTGGTACACGGTGCCGGCCACCGGCGGCGGCAAGCCGGTCAAGCAGCCGTATTTCATCGGCCCGTCCGATGGCGGACTGTTCGCGATGGCGGGGCTCTACGAGTTCTGGAAGGCGCCGGATGGGTCGTGGCTCACCACGGCGACGGTGATCACGACATCGGCGACCGACGAGGTGGGGCACCTGCACGACCGCATGCCGATGAGCGTCCCGGCGGAGAACTGGTCGGCGTGGCTGGACCCCGGGTTCGGTCCCGACGCCAGGGAACTGCTCACCGTCGAAGTCTCGGGGCTCACCTTCCACCCGGTGTCGACAGCGGTGAACAAGGTCGCCAACGACGGCCCGGAGCTGGTCGAGCCGGTCGCGCTGTGAGCGCAGGCGAGGCCGGGTGGTCGTGGAATATCGCCACCTGTTGACTCGTTGAAGAGGCGTGATCGAGACCATTGACAAGGCAATTTCCGCCGCGACGGCGCCGACCCGTCAGTTGCACCCGCTAGGCTCGTTCGTGATGAATCTCCCCACACTCCCTGACCAGGCGGGCCTCGCCACGCCTGAGACCGATGCCGAGCGTGCGTCGCGCTTCGAGAGCGACGCCCTGGCCTACCTGGACCAGCTGTACGGTGCGGCGCTGCGGATGACCCGGAACCCCACCGACGCAGAAGACCTGGTGCAGGAGACCTTCGCCAAGGCCTACGCGTCGTTCCACCAGTTCACGCCCGGCACCAACCTGAAGGCCTGGCTGTACCGGATCCTCACCAACACCTTCATCAACAGCTACCGCAAGAAGCAGCGCCAGCCGCAGTCCTCCGGCCAGGAGGTCGAGGACTGGCAGCTCGCCCGCGCGGAGGCGCACACCTCCACCGGCCTGCGGTCCGCCGAGACGGAAGCGCTCGACCGGATGCCGCACTCAGCGGTGACGGACGCGATGAACGCGTTGGCGCCGGACTTCCGGCTGGCCGTCTACCTCGCCGATGTCGACGGCTTCTCGTACAAGGAGATCGCCGAGATCATGGGAACACCGATCGGAACAGTGATGTCGCGTCTGAACCGCGGACGCAACCAGTTGCGCTCGTCCCTCGCGGACTTCGCGCGCGAGCACGGACTTGTCGGGGGCGACCATGACGCCTGAGTTCGAGGACTGCACCGAGGTGCTCCGCAGCCTCTACGCGTTCCACGACAACGAGCTGACTGCCGCCGAAGCTGACGAGATCCGCCAGCACCTGATGGCGTGTGAGCCGTGCCTCGACCACTTCCAGGTCGAGGATGCTATGCGCCTGCTGATCCGGCGCTGCTGTGTCGAGGAGAAGGCGCCAGAGGGCCTTCGGCTGCGGATGCGTGCCACCTACTCCCGCACCGTGATCGGCTACGAAGACACCGAATAGCGAGACAGATAGCGAAACCCCCGCGCGAGAGCGGGGGTTTCGCTGTGTATCAGCAGGCTGCGATCGTCAGGCGTTGGGACGCTTGCCGTGGTTCGCTGCGTTCTTCCTGCGGGCCCGGCGCTTGCGTCCACCCTTACCCATCGCGGTCTCCTCGAATCGATTGTCATGGGCGCCAAACGGCGCGAAGACCCATTCTGCCAGCCGGTGCACCCTGCATCCAACTCGGTCAGTAGGGTGTCGGTCATGCAGACGATGGAGCAGGTGATTCGGCTGCACTGCGTCCTCGCAGACGAGGACCGGAGTTGGCTCAACGAATTGGTCGACGAATGGTCCCTTCTGGCCGACCTCGCTTTCGCCGACTTGATCCTCTGGGTGCCCGACTCCGACGACAACGTGTTCTGGGCTGCTGCCCAGGTGCGTCCCACCACGGGTCCGACCTCACTCGAGGACGACGTGGTCGGCGAGGAGATCGCCTACGACCCCGAACACCTCGTCACCGAGGCCTACCTTTCGCAGGAGATCAGTCACACCAGCGGGAACAAGCTGCACGCCGGCATACCCGTTGACGTGATGGCGATCCCGATCCTGCGCGGCGAGAACGTGCTCGCCATCGTGGAGATGCACACCAACCAGATGGGCGTCCGCGCCCCCGGCGCCCTCGAGGACGCCTACCTCGAGGCTGCGCAGCTGCTCGCCGGCATGGTGCACCAGCACCAGTTCCCCCTTGGCGGCGACCGCCGGGTGCCGTGGGTGTCGCCGCGGGTCGGTGACGGCATGATCCGGGTGAACCAGGCCGGGATGATCAGCTTCGCCAGCCCGAACGCCTTGAGCGCCTACCGTCGGCTCGGGCTCACCAGCGACCTGTACGGCGAGGACTTCGTCGCCGTCACCCGGTCGCTGCTGAAGGAGCGGGCGCCGGTGGAGCGCCCCATCGCAGCCAGCCTCGCCGGGCGGGGCTCCGCGGAGATCGACCTGGAGACGTCCCTTGCCAACGTCCGGCTGCGGGTGCTGCCGCTGACCAGTGAGGACGGACCCGAGGGCTTGCTGGTGATGTGCCGGGACACAACGGAGTTGCGTTCCCGCGAGCGCCAGCTGGTCACCAAGGACGCGACCATCCGCGAGATCCACCACCGGGTGAAGAACAACCTGCAGACTGTTGCGGCGCTGCTGCGCCTGCAGGCACGGCGCATCTCCTCACCGGAGGCGAAGGGCGCGCTCAGTGATGCCATGAAGCGGGTCGCTGCCATCGCCGTCGTGCACGAGATCCTCAGCCAGGCCTTCGACTCCTCGGTGAAGTTCGACGACGTCGCCGACCGGCTGCTGCGCATGGTGGGCGACGTCGCAGCCACCGGCGGCAAGGTGCGGATGGTGCGCGAAGGGTCGTTCGGCTACGTGCCTGCCGACGTCGCGACGAGCCTTTCGCTGGTGCTCACCGAGCTGTGCCAGAACGCCGTCGAGCACGGCTTGCGCGAACAGTCCGGCGAAGTGCTTGTGCGGCCGCACCAGCAGGACGGGGAGCTCATCGTCGAGGTGCGGAACTTCGGCGAGCCGCTGCCGGACGGATTCCGGATCGGGAACTCGACGAGCCTTGGCCTGTCGATCGTGAGCACCCTGGTCGCGGACCTTGGTGGGGAGTTCCGCCTGGAATCGGATGAGGCGGCGACAACGGCGACCGTTCGTGTCCCGCTGATTTAGTCCTCCACACAGCCGAAGTGGTGGTGCGGGGGAGTCCGTTCTTAGGAGTTGCGCACCCGCATGCGTGCGGCACGGCGCTTCATGGCCCGGCGCTCGTCCTCGCTGAGTCCACCCCACACGCCATGATCCTGGCCGGCGTCGAGAGCCCACTGCAAGCAGGCTTCGCGCACGTCACAGCGCCGGCAGACCTTCTTGGCCTCCGCGATCTGCATCAAGGCGGGACCCGTGTTCCCGATGGGAAAGAACAACTCCGGGTCCTCTGTCAGGCAGGCAGCCCTGTGGCGCCAGTCCATTCAGTAACACTCCTAAGTAGGGGGGCCGCGTTTGGCGGATGGCCCGAGCACGCGTCACCGGGCGCGGTTGAATACCAACGCCCGGCGTCAAGACTTCCAACTGTAGCTGTCCAGCACAAGGGCGGCCAGCATTTTGCACATGTGGTGTCATGCGCTCCCATCGGGTGCACGAACCGGCATGCGTGTCGCTGCGGCGACTACGCTGGCGCCCGTGCCCGACCCGACACGCCGACGACCGCCGGGGCTGGTGGTTGCCGCCACCGGCTCGCTGCTGGTCGGCCTCGCGCTGATCGGCCTGGCCGCAGCGTCCCTCGCCGCCGGCCACGGAAGCTTCAGTGGGGGTGTCGGGATCGCCCTGATCGTCTACGGCGTAGGCATGGCCGGCGGCGCCTTTGCGCTCTGGAAGGGCAGCATCTTCGGGCGCGGTCCGGTGGTCGCCATGGCGTTGCTGAACCTTGTGGCCGGCTACACCAACACCCAGTCGGCGCCATGGGTGTGGCTACTGGTGGCGGTGTCGGCGGCAACGGTGGTCGCCGCAGCCCTCCCGAGTACCAGCCGGGCCCTGCACCTTCGCAGGGTCAGCTCAGGCGGCGTGCCCCCGCAGAAGGCCGACCAAGGAATGTGACCGGCACGCCGAGCGATGCCTCGGCGAACGCCGCCGTGACCGATGCTGCGACCGCGTCGACCTGTTCTGCGCGCACCAGCGCCAGCACGCAGCCACCGAACCCGCCGCCGGTCATCCGGGCGCCGAGCGCCCCTGCATCGCAGGCAGTGGCCACCGCAAGGTCGACACTGGTCTCGGTGATCTCGTAGTCGTCGCGCATCGAGGCGTGTGAGGCGGTCATCAGCTCGCCCAGCCGGGCGTAGTCGCCGGCGTCGAGCGCCGCAACCGACTCCAGCACCCGTGCGTTCTCCGTGACGACATGACGCACCCGGCGTCCGATCAGCTCCGGAAGGTGCGCGAGGGCAGCATCCAGGTCGGTCACGTCCCGCAGAGCCGGGACGCCGAGGATGCGGCTGGCCTCCTCGCAGCTTGCCCGACGGGCGGCATACTCGCCGTCCACGTGGCTGTGCCGGGTGCGGGTGTCGACCACGAGGATCTCGAGGCCGGCGCCGGTGACTGCGAGAGGCACCTGGCGGCTGGCGAAGTCGCGGCAGTCGAGGAACAGGGCGTGGTCGGCGATGCAGAGGGTGGACGCTGCCTGGTCGAGCAGGCCGGTGGGAGCGCCCACGTAGGCGTTCTCTGCCGTCCTGGCCAGCTTGGCGCGGTCCAGGGGCTCGATGCCGAGGCCGTTGAGGTCGGCGAACGCCGCGAGCACTGCGCACTCGATCGCCGCGGACGAGGACAGGCCGGCCCCCAGCGGCACGTCGGAGGCCAACACGACGTCGGCTCCGGCGACGGTGTGGCCGGCCTGCCGCAGGGCCCAGACCACGCCGGCGAGGTAGGAGTGCCAGCCCGGGCTGCCGGGCACCAGTTCGTCCTGCCCGAGCTCGACGGTCTCGTCGAGGTCGACAGAGCGGAACCGCCAGCGTCCGTCGGTCCGGGGGGCGGCGGCGACGTATGCGGCCTGCGGCAGGGCGAAAGGCAGCACAAAACCGTCGTTGTAGTCGGTGTGCTCGCCGATCAAGTTGATGCGTCCCGGTGCGGCCCAGACTCCCGCGGGGTCGTGGCCGGTGAGCGCGCTGAAGGCAGCGATGACCTTCGGGGTGAGCACCCTCATTCCTCCTCGTCCTCGAGGCGGGCGAGCCAGGTGGCAAGCCGTTCAACGGCATTCTCGTGCTCCGGGTACTGGTCGACGAACAAGGTGAGCTTTTCGGACAGCCAAGCGAGGCTGACCTCCTCCTCGCCGCGCCGGTCGGCCAGCTCCTCGATGCCGCGGTCGGTGAAGTACATCAGCCGGCCAGCGCACGGGCGAGCAGGTCGGCCTCCTGGGCGGTGTGCACCTTCACCGACCCCACGGACGGCGCGGACGCTGCCGGCCGGGTGATGCCGGTCATTTTCAGCTCGTAACCCGGCAGGAAGGTGGCGATGGCCTGCGGAAGGTGGAGTTGCAGGAACCACCAGGCGCCCTGATTCTCCGGCTCGTCCTGCGCCCAGCGCACGTCGGTCACATGCGGGTACTTGGCCAGCTCTGCTGACAGTTCGCGGGCCGGCAGCGGGTAGAGCCGCTCCAGCGGAAGGATGGCGACCTGCCCGTCGAGGCCGGCCTCGCTGCGTGCCTGCACCAGTTCCCAGCGGATCTTGCCCGAGCACATCACGATGCGCTTGACTCCCGTGTGGTCGGTGATCGTCGGGTCGCCCATGGCGGGCTGCCAGCGTCCCTGGGTGAACTCGGTGACCGGCGAGACCGCCACTTTCGAGCGCAGCATCGACTTCGGCGTCGCTATGACCACCGGACGGTGCCAGTTCACGTAGGCGTGGGTGCGCAGCAGGTGGAAGTAGCTGGCCGGTGTGGACGGCTGGCAGACCGCCAGCGCGCCCTCGGAGCAGAGGGTCAACCAGCGCTCTATGCGGGCGGAGCTGTGGTCGGGTCCCTGGCCCTCGTAGCCGTGGGGCAGCAGCAGCACGACGCCCGACTTCTGCGTCCACTTGGCGTTGCCGGCAGCGATGAACTCGTCCGCAATGGTCTGCGCGCCGTTGGCGAAGTCGCCGAACTGCCCCTCCCAGCACACCAGCGCGTCGGGTGCTGCCACGGAATAGCCGTACTCGAAGCCCATCGACGCGTACTCGCTCAGCAGCGAGTCGAACACGTGGAAGCGTCCCTGATCGGGCGTCAGGTGCTTCAGCGGCACGTAGGCCTGGTTCGTCACCCTGTCGATCACGGCGGCGAACCGCTGGCTGAAGGTGCCACGACGGCTGTCCTGGCCGACGAGACGCACCGGGCGACCCTCCATCAGCAGCGAGCCGAAGGCCAGCAACTCTGCGGTCGCCCAATCGATGGGCCCGGAACGGATGGCGTCCGCGCGGCGCTGGAGCTGCGGGAGCACCTTCGGGTGCACCGTGAAGCCCTCGGGGAAGGTGAGGTGCGCCTTGGCCACCGCCTCCATCTGCCCCGCGGTGATCGCCGTGCCCTGCTCCTTGCCCAGCTTCGCCGGGTAGTAGGGGGCCTTGCGGTAGGACTCGTCATCTTCCACCACGGCTTCGCGGACCTCGCGGAACACGCTCTCGAGCCGGCCACGGAAGCGGGCCATGACCGCCTCTGCGTCCTCGATGGAGATGTCGCCGCGTCCGATCAGCGCCTCGGTGTACAGCTTCCGCACGCTGCGCTTCTGCTCGATCAGGTCGTACATCAGCGGCTGGGTGAAGCTCGGGTCGTCGCCCTCGTTGTGGCCGCGGCGCCGGTAGCAGACCAGGTCGACGACGACGTCCTTGGCGAAGCGCTGCCGGAAGTCGAAAGCCACCTGGGCCACCCGGGCGACAGCCTCGGGGTCGTCGCCGTTGACGTGGAAGACCGGTGCCTGGATGGCCTTGGCCACGTCGGTGCAGTAGGTGGAGGAACGTGACTCGATCGGTGCCGTGGTGAACCCGACCTGGTTGTTCACCACCAGGTGGATCGTGCCGCCCGTCTTGTAGGCCCGCAGCTGGCTCATCTGCAGGACCTCGTAGACCACGCCCTGACCGGAGAAGGAGGCGTCGCCGTGCAGCAGGATCGGAAGCACCGGCCAGCCGGGCACCTTGCCGACACGGTCGATCTTCGCCCGCACGATTCCCTCGACCACCGGGTTGACGGCCTCGAGGTGGGACGGGTTGGCCGCCACGGAGGCCTTGATCGTCTTGCCACTCGCAGCGGTGAACCGGCCCTCCGAGCCCAGGTGGTACTTCACGTCACCGGAACCCTGGGTGAGCCGGGGATCGAAGTTGCCCTGGAACTCACGGAAGATCTGGCCGTAGGACTTGCCGACGATATTGGCCAGCACGTTCAGCCGGCCGCGGTGCGACATGCCGATGATCGCCTCGTCGATCCCGTCTTCTGCGGCCTGCTCGCAGAGCTCGTCGAGGAACACGATCGTCGACTCGCCGCCCTCGAGGGAGAACCGCTTCTGGCCAACGAACTTGGTCTGCAGGAACGTCTCGAAGATCTCGGCCTCGTTGAGCTTGTCGAGGATGCGCAGGTGTTCCTCCCGCGGCCATGGCTCGAACGGACGCTCGAAGCGCTCCTGGATCCAGGTGCGCTGCTCGTTGTCGGAGATGTGCATGTACTCCACCCCGACGCTGCGGCAGTACGTGCCGCGCAGCATCGCAAGGATGTCGCGCATCGTGGCGACCTCGCCGGAATGGCCGCCGAAGCTCCCCACCGGGAACTCGCGGTCGAGGTCCCACAGGGTCAGGCCGTGGTACTCGATGGCCAGCTCTGGGTGGCTGCGTTGCCGGAACTCGAGCGGATCGATGTCGGCCATGAAGTGGCCGAGGTTGCGGTAGGCGTTGATCAGGCTGAAGATCCGGGCGCTGCGGGGGATCGAGCCGGCCCGGTCGTCGCTGCGGTCGCTGGCCCAGCGGATCGGGGTGTAGGGCACCCGCAGGGCGTCGAAGATCTCGTCGTAGAAGTCGTGCTCGCCGATCAGCAACTGGTGCATCCGGCGCAGGAACTCCCCGGACTGTGCGCCCTGGATGACCCGGTGGTCGTAGGTGGAGGTCAGCGTGGTCACCTTGGAGACGCCGAGCTGGTTGATCCGGGCCGTGCTGGCGCCCTGGAACTCCGGCGGGTAATCGATCGAGCCGACGCCGAGGATCATGCCCTGGCCGGCCATCAGCCGCGGCACCGAGTGGTTGGTGCCGAGCCCGCCCGGGTTGGTCAGGGACGCGGTGGTGCCCGCGAAGTCGGCGACGGTGAGGTTGTTATCGCGTGCCTTGCGGACCAGGGCCTCGTAGGCAGCCCAGAACTGGGCGAAGTTCAGGTCTTCGCAGTTCTTGATGTTCGGCACGAGGAGCTGACGCGTGCCGTCGGGCTTGCGCATGTCGATCGCGAGGCCGAGGTTGACCGTCGGCGGGGTGATCAGATTCGGCTTGCCGTCGACGACCTCGTAGGAGTTGTTCATCTCGGGCACAGCCTTCAGCGCCTGCACCATCGCCCAGCCGATCAGGTGGGTGAAGGAGACCTTGCCGCCCGTGGAGCGGGCCAGGTGGGCGTTGATGATCTGGCGCTGGTCGATCGCGAGCTTCATCGGGACGTCGCGGACGCTGGTCGCGGTCGGCATCGCAAGGGAAGCGTCCATGTTCGTCGCCGTGCGCAGCGGGGCGCCGCGCAGCGGGGTGCGCGTCGGCTCCGTGACCTCCCTGGTCACGACGACCTGCTGGCGGGGCAGGTCGGGCGAGACGCCGCGGCCGGAGCCGGGGCCCTCCGGGCCGCTGCCACTCGGAGCCGGCGGGCGCTCGGACTGAGCCTCGGGCACAACGGTGGCCTGAGCAGGTGCCAGTGCAGCGGCGGCGGGAGTCCCATCGGCTGCCGGACTGGGCTGCACAGGCGCAGGCGCGGACGTCTCGGTGGGGACGGCGGGGACAGGCTGAGTCTGAGGGGCTGAGACAACGGAGGCAGCCGATTCCGACGGCTCGGCCGGGGTCGGCGCGGACGCAGGCTTGCCCTGGAAATAGGCCACCCAAGCGGGATCCACCGAAGCCGGATCCGCGATGAACTGTTCCCGCATCTCCTCGATGAGCCAATCATTGGCACCGAAGTCTGTTGAGATCTCGCTGTTCTTCACGTCCTGAGGCGCAGGGGCCACTTTCGCCTTCTTCCCTGGTGGCGCGGATTACCCGGGGTCGATGTTACCCACGCTCGAGCCACGAACGAACGTACCCGCCGAAGGACCTCGGAATCAGGGAGTGGTGAAATGAGTCCGTTGGTGGACAGGACGCGATCAGCGGACAGGCGCTGCGGTCGTCCATTTCCTCGAACGGGGGCAACTTCGGGCCGCGTCCATGGATGGTGCCCGCACCAGCGGACCGAGTCATTCACAGGGCGCCCCCGGCGCGATTCGAACGCGCGCTCCCGCCTCCGGAGGGCGGTGCTCTATCCCCTGAGCTACGGGGGCCCTGGCCAGCAGAGCGGGCCGAACGAGACTCTAGCCTAGTCCGATCACACTAGTCTCATCGGCATGATCGGTCGGGTGGGCCTGGGGGCGGCGCTCGCCGCGTGCCTCGTGCTGGTCGGCTGCGTGCAACAGGCTCCGCCGGCACCAGCAACCCTCCGGTCGACGGCGCCGCCGTGGCCGGCCCCCCGCGATGGCATCTCCTACTTCGAGCTCGCCGGCGTGCCTTCGTCCCGCCTCGACGACCGCACCGGGCAGCGCGTGGTCACCATGTCGATCCGGATCGATGGCGCTGACGTCCCGCTGGTGCCCAGTATCGGGCTCGACCTTCCCCGCGCACTCCAGGCGCCGGCGCACACCCACGACGCCAGCGGCACGATCTGGCTGGAGGGCGCCGGGGCTGGCGCCGTGACCCTCGGCCAGTTCTTCACCCTGTGGGGCGTGCGGTTCGAAGGCCGCTGCCTCGGTGCGGCCTGCGGGCAGCTGACCGTGACCGCGGACGGGGCGGCCGTCGACGCCCCGGCAGGCCTGGTGCTGTCGACGGCCACTGACGTCCAGATCCGAGTCGCAACCGGCGGCTGAGGGCTGCTCTCTGGCACAGTTGCGGCCATGACTCACATGCATGTGGCGGGCGTCCTGCACGCGGATGCGACCACCCCGGCCCCGGTCTGGCTGACCCGGCCGGAGGATGTGAACGCCCTCACCGCGAAGCTGTGGAGCGAAAACGTCACGCGTGGCGAAGACGGTGTCATCTCCGTCGGCGGCGTGCGGCTCACCGACCTGGCCGAGCAGGTGGGCACCCCCGCCTACGTCATCGACGAGCTCGACTTCCGCAACCGTGCCCGCGACTGGCGCGACGCCTTCACCGGCTGGACGGTCTACTACGCAGGCAAGTCCTTCCTGTGCGCCACCATCGCGCGGTGGGCAGCCGAGGAGCACCTGTCCCTCGACGTCTGCTCCCTCGGCGAGCTCACTGTCGCCCTCCGGGCCGGCTTCGACCCCGCCCGCATCGGCATGCACGGCAACAACAAGTCGGAGGCGGAACTGCGGCTCGGCCTCGAGCGCGGCGTGGGCCGCATCATCGTCGACTCCTCCGACGAGATCACCCGCCTGGAGAACCTGTGCGCGGAGCTCGACACCACCGCACGGGTGATGATCCGGGTCACCACCGGCGTCGAGGCGCACACCCACGAGTACATCGCCACCGCCCACGAGGACCAGAAGTTCGGCTTCTCGATCACGGGCGGGCAGGCGCTGGTCGGCCTGTTCCGCTGCCACCACAGCCCGCGGCTCGAGCTCCTCGGCGTCCACTCCCACATCGGGAGCCAGATCTTCGACACCAACGGCTTCGAGGTGGCCGCCCGGCGCACGCTCAAGCTGTTCTCGCAGTTCAGGGAGGCCACCGGCCTGGAGCTGGCCGAGCTCGACCTTGGCGGCGGCTTCGGCATCGCCTACATCAAGGAGGACACGCCGGCGACCCCGACCGAGCTTGCGCGGGGGCTGCGCGACATCGTCGAACACGAGTGCCGGGGCTTTGGTCTCAACCCGCCGGCGATCTCCATCGAGCCGGGCCGTGCGATCGTCGGGCCGTCAGGGCTCGCCCTGTACCGGGTGGGCACGGTCAAGCCGGTCGACGTCGGCAACGGCATGAACCGGAGCTACGTCTCCGTCGACGGCGGGATGAGCGACAACATTCGTCCGGCCCTGTACGCAGCGGAATACAGCGCTGCGCTGGCGTCACGGTCCTCCGACGCGGAGCCGGTGGTGTCGCGCGTGGTAGGCCTGCACTGTGAGGGTGGCGACATCCTGGTGCGCGACGAGTTCCTGCCCAGTGACGTGGCGATCGGCGACCTGATCGCCGTGCCGGCCGCAGGTGCTTACAGCCGGTCGATGGCCAGCAACTACAATCACACCCCGCGGCCGCCGGTCGTCTCGGTACGGGACGGGCAGGTGCGCACCATGCTGCGCCGCGAGACCCTGGACGACCTCCTGGCGCTGGACGCCGGGTTGGCGGAGAACGAGGAACCGAATGGATGAATCCACGCCCCTGAAGGTCGCACTGCTGGGTTGCGGGGTGGTCGGTTCCATGGTGGCCCGGCTGCTCATCCAGCAGGCCGACGACTTGCGCGCCCGGATCGGACGGCCGCTGGAGCTGGTCGGTATCGCCGTGCGCAGGCTTGAGCTCGAGCGTCCCGGCATCGACCGGACGCTACTCACCGAGGACGCGCTGGCCCTCGTCAGCCGACCCGACGTCGACCTGGTGATCGAGCTGCTGGGCGGCATCGAGCCGGCCCGCAGCCTGATCCTCGCCGCGATCGCCGCCGGTTCCTCGGTGGTCACGGCCAACAAGGCGCTGCTCGCAGAGGACGGCGGCACCATCTACGGGGCGGCCGAGGCTGCCGGCGTGGATGTCTACTACGAGGCGTCCGTCGCCGGTGCGATTCCGATCATCCGCCCGCTGCGGGAGTCGCTGGTCGGTGACGAGGTGACCGCGGTGATGGGCATCGTCAACGGCACCACCAACTTCATCCTCGACAAGATGCACACCGACGGCGCCGACTTCTCCGACGTGCTGGCAGAGGCGCAGCGGCTGGGATACGCCGAAACCGACCCGACCGCAGACGTCGAGGGCTACGACGCGGCGGCGAAGGCTGCGATCCTCGCCAGCCTCGCATTCCACTCCCGGGTGAAGCTGTCCGACGTGTCCCGAGAGGGCATCGCCGGCGTGACCAGCGCCGACATCGCCGCGGCAAAGGAGATGGGTTGCGTCATCAAGCTGCTGGCCCGGTGCGCGCTCAGCGAGGACGGCACCATCGCGCTCGGCGTCCACCCGACCATGGTTCCGGTGTCGCACCCGCTCGCTGCCATCCACGGCGCTTACAACGCGGTGTTCATCGAGTCCCGGCACGCCGGTCGGCTGATGTTCATGGGGCCCGGCGCCGGCGGTTCGCCGACCGCGTCCGCCGTGCTCGGTGACCTTGTTACGGCGGCCCGCAACCGCGTCCGCGGTACCCGGGGGCCGGGGGAGTCCACGTACTCCGGCCGTGGGATCACGCCCGCAGGCAAGGTCAGCTCGCGCTACTACGTGTCGATGACCGTCACCGACGCCCCCGGCGTGCTGGCCCAGGTGGCCACCTGCTTCGCGCGTCACGAGGTGTCGCTGCAGGCCGTCCGGCAGGAGAGCCAGGGGGTGGAGGCCCGATTGGGGGTGATGACCCACCTGGCCATGGAGGACGCGATCAGCGCGGCCATGTCTGACCTGCGCAGCACGGCCGAGGTTCGGCCGCAGATCGCCGTGATGCGGGTCGAGGGGGCCTGATGGACCTGGCGTGCCTCGACCTCGAGGGCGTCCTCGTCCCGGAGATCTGGATCCGGGTGGCGGAGGCCACCGGCATCGAGGAGCTGCGGCTCACCACCCGCGACATCGCTGACTACGACGAGCTGATGCGCCACCGGCTGCGCCTGCTTGATGCGCACGGCATCGGCCTTGCGCAGATCCAGGCCGCGATCGCAGCCATGGGCCCCATCCCCGGCGCCGGTGAGTTCCTCGACTGGCTGCGGGCACGCTTCCAGGTGGTGATCCTCTCCGACACGTTCTATGAGTTCGCGATGCCGCTGATGGCCCAACTGGGCTACCCGACGCTGCTTTGCCACCGGCTTCGGGTCGAATCCGACCGTATCGCCGGGTACACGCTGCGCCAGCCCGACTCCAAGCGTGCGGCCGTGAGGGTCTTCCACCACCTGAACTACCGCGTGGTCGCCACCGGAGACTCCTACAACGACGTCGCGATGCTCGTAGAGGCCGACGCAGGCATCCTGTTCCGGCCGCCGGCCAATGTCATCGCGGAGTTCCCGAGGTTCCCCGTCGTGACCGATTACGCAGGATTACGGGAGGCATTCAGCACCGCTCTGGGCTGAACCGGTGTTGCGGGCATTCCCTGTCTCCCCGGGTGCTACAGTGGGCGCAGCGCAGTAGCGCACCGCCCCTCAGGTCGGGCAGGACGGACGAGAAGAATCACGAGTCGTCGAGAAATCCCAGTAGCGAAGTAATCACCCCCCGTGCTGGCATTTCAGATCTGGAATGTCATTCAAAGTCGCTCGCAACGAGCACGGGGCCCGTCTGCCCGGTCATGCCGGAGACGCCCGATCCGAAAGGAAGTAAGTGACCGACATCATCGAAGCCGGCACCAAGGAAACCAGGCGCAAAGGCGCAGGTCTGGACGGCATGCTGCTACCGGAGCTGAAGCAGCTGGGTTCCCAATTGGGCCTCAAGGGCACCGGCACCATGCGCAAGAGCGCGCTCATCGACGCCATCAAGTCCGCGCAGCCCCCTTCCCGTGTGGAACAGCCCCGTGCGGAGCAGCCCCGCGCTGAGGAGTCGACGCGCAGTGAGCAGACGCGCTCCCGCCGGCAGCGCGCCGAGCGTCCGGCCGAGTCGGAGCAGCCGCGCAACAGCGAGCCCGCAGAGGCGCAGCCCTCGCTGCAGTCCGGCGGCACGGACGACGTCGCCGCCCGCCTGGAGGCGCTGAAAGCCGAGGGTTCCGGACGCAACCGTCGTCGGGGCAACAACTCCGACGACACCGAGCACACCGACAACCGCCAGGCCGAGTCCCGTCCGCAACAACAGCAGGCGCGCACCGATGCCCCGCGCAATGATTCGCAGCGCAACGATTCCCCCCGCAATGATTCGCAGCGCAACGATTCGCAGCGCAACGATGACGACGAGTACGGCAACGGCCGTCGCAGCCGTCGGCGCCGCAACCGCGACCGCCAGAACACCAACCGGCGTCCCACCGGCAATGCCCGCTCGGGGGGCAACCTCGGCATGGAGCGGATGGAAGCCGAGCCCGTGATCTCCGAGGACGACGTGCTGCTGGAGATCTCCGGCATCCTCGACGTCCTCGACAATTACGCGTTCGTCCGGACCTCCGGCTACCTTCCGGGCAACAATGACGCCTACGTCTCGCTGGCGATGGTGAAGCGTTGGGGCCTGCGCAAGGGCGACATCGTCACCGGGGCCATCAAGGCACCCAAGGAGGGTGAGCGCCGCGAGAAGTTCAACCCGCTGGTGCGCATCGACACGATCAACGCCGACACCCCGGAGAAGGCGAAAGATCGCCCCGAATTCCAGAAGCTGATCCCGCTCTACCCGCAGGAACGCTTCCGGATGGAGACCACGCCGCTCAACATGACCGGCCGGATCATGGATCTGGTCTCACCGGTCGGCAAGGGCCAGCGCGGCCTGATCGTCTCCCCGCCGAAGGCAGGCAAGACGCTGGTCATGCAGGCCATCGCGCACGCGATCACCACCAACCACCCCGAGGTGCACCTGATGGTCGTCCTCGTGGATGAGCGTCCCGAGGAAGTCACCGACTTCCAGCGGACCACCAGCGGTGAGGTCATCGCGTCCACCTTCGACCGTCCCGCGGAGGACCACACCACCATTGCGGAGCTCGCGATCGAACGGGCAAAGCGACTTGTCGAACTGGGCATGGACGTGGTCGTGCTGCTCGACGGCATCACCCGCCTCAGCCGCGCCTACAACCTGGCCGCTCCCGCGTCCGGCCGGATCCTTTCCGGTGGCGTGGACTCGGCTGCGTTGTACCCGCCGAAGAAGTTCTTCGGTGCGGCCCGCAACATCGAGGACGGCGGCTCGCTGACCATCCTCGCAACGGCCCTCATCGACACCGGCTCCAAGATGGACGAGGTGATCTTTGAGGAGTTCAAGGGCACCGGCAACATGGAGCTCCGGCTCCGCCGCGACCTGGCCGACAAGCGGATCTTCCCCGCCATCGACCCGGTCGCCTCCGGCACCCGCCGCGAGGAACTGCTGCTGGGACGCGACGAGCTCGCGATCATCTGGAAGCTGCGCCGCGTGCTCAGCGGCCAGGACTCCCAAGCCGGCCTGGAGATGCTGCTCAACCGCATGCGGAAGACGCAGAGCAACCGCGAGTTCCTGATGGTGATCTCCAAGACCACTCCCAACCCGGAGTAGTCAGCCGGCTTCGCCTCCGACCGCGACGAGCTTCCTGCTCCCGAAGCGTGCCCTTCCTCCCGAAATTCCGGGAGCGAGGGGACGTTTCGGGAGCGAACTGGTTCTGGGGGTGGAGTGGGTCCCTAGAAGATCCAGCTGGAACCCGGTGCGACCGGCCAGCCGAAGGCAACGCTCGCATCCCTGAGAGCGCCCGGACGCAGCTCCGTGACAAGGCCGGCGCCTGCCAGTTCGAGCAGCGACGTACCGCCGAGGTAGGCCGCGCCGAGTTCGCGGACGTCGAGGACAAGGTCAGCAGGGGCGTCCGTGCGCTCCGCGGAGGCGACTGCGAACGCGCCTGCCGTCAGCCGCCAGCGTCCCGCGTTGTCGGGGAGCAGGGTGTCGGATACCTCGAGCACCACGTCGACGTCGCTCTGGTACTGGCGTGTGGCCAGCGCCGTCGGCAGGTCGATGATGCGCAACCAGACGTTGTCCTTCCACGCAGCCTTCGCCGCGCGGACGTCCACCAGCAGGCTGAGCAGCGGGTCGTCAGTGGCCAGCATGCCGGAGGTCACCTCGGCGGTGAGGTCCAGGTCGAGCAGTCGCGCCCACAGCGCGTACGCTGCGGCGGCGTCGGTTGCGACGGTCTCGGACACCCGCACCGAGCCCTCCGGACCGGCCGGACCCCATTCGCTCTTGCGCCGGAACAGGGCGTAGCCCACCGGCAGGCCGTCGCGTTCGACGATCGCGATGCGCTCCACCTCGTGTCCGTGGCTGAACAGCGGGGAGTCGGTGAGCCACATGGCAGCAAGCTCCGGCGTCTCGCGGGTGACCCAGCCGGGGCGGTCGACGGCGGCGTGCAGGCCCGCGATCAAATCGCCGTGCCGTTCGGCGGAGACGGTCTCGAAACGCACCTGTAGTTCGCCGGCACCGTGCACTGGACGCAGCTCTGCCCGACGCTTCAGCGTGAGGAGCAGGTGCCGGGCGGCGAGCCCGTAGCCGAAGCGGCCGTAGATGGACGGCTCGGCGGCGTACAGAAGCGAGATCGGCTCCGACCGCTCGCGGCAGTGTGCGAAATGGTTGGCGATCATCGTCCGCAACAGACCGCGACGGCGCCACTGGGGGTGCACGCCCACCCAGGTCAGGCCGGCGACCTTGAGCCGTCCGCCCGGCACCGGGGTGTCGGAGAACGGGTAGGACGCCCGCAAGGCGACCAGTTCGCCGGGACGTGCCGCGTCGGTGACGCCGAACGCGCGATCCCAGGTCAACGGGCTGGGTACACCGAGCAGGTCCTCGATGCTGTCGGCGGTAGGAAAGGCCCACATGTCCAGCTCCAGCACGTCCCGTAACCGGTCCGGCGTCAGGCCGGCCTCGGTGAGGCCGTCGGGGTAGGCAGCAGCGTTCGCGAAGTCGTCCATGCGACCCATTGTTGCGGTTTGGATAGCGGAGTTCCACGAGGCATAATGGTTGGTCGGTCCCGGTTCACGCCATGGGGAACATCCAGCCCCGAATCACGTCTGGGCGACCCGGAACCCCGAACAGGAGAAACATGAAGCAAGGCATCCACCCCGCATACGTGGACACCCAGGTCACCTGCACCTGTGGCAACACCTTCACCACTCGCAGCACCGCGAAGAGCGGCGTGATGCACGCCGAGGTCTGCGCGGCCTGCCACCCGTTCTACACCGGCAAGCAGAAGATCCTCGACACCGGCGGCCGCGTCGCCCGCTTCGAGAAGCGCTATGCCAAGAAGGACGCCAAGTAGCTGACTCACACCCGCCGGGTGCTCAGGGAGACCTGAGCCCCGGCGTTTGTCTTTCGGGGCTTCGTCGGATTCGACAAGCTCAGCACAGGCAAGCTCAGCCAACGTGTTGTCATTAATCGGCCAATGGATCAGAGGGAGTGGCATGTTCGAGGTTGCAACCGGGCTTCGTGAGGAGTTCGACAAGCTCGAGCAGCAGCTCGCCGACCCCGCCATTCACTCCGACCTGGCCGCCTCGCGCCGGGTGGGACGCCGCTACGCCGAGCTGAGCCCGATCGTGCGGGGGCTCGAGGCGCACGAGCGGCTGACCTCCGACCTTGAGGCGGCAAGGGACCTCGCACAAGAGGACCCGGGCTTCGCAGAGGAGGCCGAGTCGATCGCGGCGGAACTGGCCACCGTCGAGGAACGGCTCACCCGGCTGCTCGCGCCACGCGACCCCAACGATTCTGCCGACGCCCTGATCGAGATCAAGTCGGGCGAGGGCGGTGAGGAGTCGGCGCTGTTCGCCGGCGACCTGTTCCGGATGTACAGCCGCTTCGCAGAAACCAAGGGCTGGAAGATCGAGGTCCTTGACGCCCAGGAGACCGACCTCGGCGGCTACAAGTCGCTCACTGTTGCTGTGAAGGCGACCGGTGCCCCCGACCCGGACAACGCCCCGTACGGCGTGCTGAAGTTCGAGGGCGGCGTGCACCGCGTGCAGCGCGTGCCTGTCACCGAGTCGCAGGGACGCGTGCACACCTCCGCCGCCGGCGTGCTGGTGATGCCGGAGGTCGAGGCCACAGAGGTGCAGATCAACGACGACGACCTGCGCATCGACGTCTACCGGTCATCCGGACCCGGCGGCCAGGGCGTGAACACCACCGACTCCGCCGTGCGCATCACCCACCTGCCCAGCGGCATCGTCGTGTCATGCCAGAACGAGCGCTCCCAGCTGCAGAACAAGGAGTCGGCACTACGCATGCTCCGGTCCCGGCTGGTTGCCCGCGCAGACGAGGAGGCTGCCACCGCAGCGTCCGCAGCCCGCCGTTCGCAGGTGCGCACCGTCGACCGGTCGGAGCGGATTCGCACCTACAACTACCCGGAGAACCGCATCGCCGACCATCGGATCGGTTTCAAGGCCTACAATCTCGATCAGGTGCTTGCCGGGGACCTGACCGCCGTGATCTCCGCCCTGCAGGCCGCCGACCTGGCCGAGCGACTGGGCGGCGAACAGGCATGACGGCGGTCAGCCAGTTGCTGGCCGACGGCGCCCGGCGCCTGGCCTCCACAGCCGAGGCGCGGACGCTGCTCGCGCACGCCGCCGGTGTCGACCCTTCCCGGCTGCTGCTCCTCGACGCCGTCCCCGAGGCGGTTGAGGGCGACTACCGCGGGCTCGTGGAGCGCAGGGCGGGCGGCGAACCCGTGCAGTACCTGACCGGGCGGGCCTGGTTCCGCACGGTCGAGGTCGCGGTGGCGCCGGGGGTCTTCATCCCGCGTCCGGAGACCGAGGTCATGACCGGTTGGGCCATCGAGCGGCTGCGGATGCTGGGCGCGCACCCGGTCGTCGTGGAGTTGTGCGCAGGCAGCGGGGCGATCTCCGCCGCCATCGCAGCCGAGCGACCCGGTTGCCGCCAGTACGCCGTCGAACTCTCATCGGTTGCAGCGCGCGCGGCCGAGGCCAACCTCGTCGGCACCGGCGTCGCCCTCGCCGAGGGTGACATGGCCGGGGCCTTCCCGGAGCTGGACGGCCAGGTCGACCTCGTGATCGCCAACCCGCCCTACATCCCGCTGGAGGCCTGGGAGTACGTCGCTGCCGACGTCCGCACCCACGAGCCCGCGCTCGCCCTGTTCTCCGGGATGGACGGCCTGGACGCCATGAAGGTTGTCGCCCGGACGGCTGCCCGGCTCCTGCGTCCCGGCGGCCTGGTCTGCGCGGAGCATGCGGAGGTGCAGTCGGAGAGTGCGGTCGCGGTGTTCGCCGGCACGGGCGCCTTCACCCAGGTGACCGACAACACCGACCTGAACGACCGCCCACGGTTCGTCACCGCCGTCCGCGCCGGCAAGCTGGCAGGATGAGCGGCATGGCAAGGGTCTGGGACATCGCCACCGAAGCGGACGCAGCGATCGATGCGGCGATCTCCGCCGTCATGGACGGGGCCTGCATCGTCCTGCCGACGGACACCGTCTACGGCATCGGCGCGGACGCGGCCTCCGGCCATGCAGTGCAGGGCCTGCTGGACGCCAAGGAGCGCGGCAGGGACATGCCGCCGCCGGTGCTGATCGCAGAAGTGGCGATGCTGCGGGCGCTGTCGGAGGAGGTGACCGACGACGTGCTGGCGCTGGCCGACGCGTTCTGGCCCGGTGCGCTGACCCTTGTTGTGAACGCCCACCCGCACCTCAGGATGGACCTGGGTGACCGGGGGGACACCATCGCCGTGCGCGTGCCCGACCACGATTTCACCCGTGAGCTGCTACGGGCGACCGGTCCGCTGGCAGTGAGTTCTGCCAACGTTTCCGGGCAGCCGGCAGCCACCACGATCGAGGAGGCGCAGCGCCAGCTCGGCTCGCGTGTCCGGGTGTACCTGGACGGCGGCCCTGCCGGAGAGGGCGAACCGTCAACGATCGTCGACCTCAGCAGTGGGACGCCGACCATCCTGCGCCAGGGACGGATCAGCCGCGCTGCGCTCGCGGCCATCCTGCCGGCGTTGGCAGAGCCGGAGCCCGAACCGGAACCCGGGCCCGAACCGGGACCGGAACCTGAGCCGCAACCAGAGCTCGAGCCCGAATCCGGGTCCGCGCTGGAAGCCGCGCCCGAGAAGCCCGACAACGTGCTGGAGGACGACCCGCAGGACGCCCCCGATGCGTGAGTACCTGCTGGTGCTGCTCGTTTCGGCCGGGGTCACCTACCTGCTCAGCGGCCTGGCCCGGCGCCTCGCGTTCCGCTACAACGCCGTGGCCATGGTTCGCGACCGGGACGTCCACACCAAGCCGGTGCCGTACTTCGGTGGCGTCTCGATGTGGTTCGGCCTCGCTGCGGCACTCCTGATCGCCTCGAAGCTGCCCTGGCTCGGTGGCTTCCCCCAGGTCGCCCACGACGCCGGGGCCGTGCTGCTCGCCGGCGGGATCATCTGTGCGGTCGGCGTGATGGACGACATGGTCGAGCTGAATGCTCTTGCGAAGATCGCCGGCCAGTTGCTCGCAGCCGGCGTCGTCGTGCTGAACGGCGTCAAGGTCTACTGGATCCCGCTTCCGGACGCGATCGTCTCGCTCGACGAGGGCAGCTCGATCGCCGTCACGCTGGTGTTCATCTTCGTCGCCGTGAACGCGATCAACCTGATCGACGGCCTCGACGGGTTGGCCTCCGGAGTGGTCGCGATCGGCGCGGGCGCCTTCTTCACCTACGCCTACCTGCTGTCGAACGAACAGGAACTGGTGCGCGCGACCGCGTCCAGCCTGATCTCCGTCGCCACAGTGGGGGTGTGCCTCGGCTTCCTGCCGTACAACATCCACCGGGCCCGCATGTTCATGGGCGACTCCGGCGCGATGTTGCTCGGCTTCCTGCTGGCGACGGCGATGATCAGCCTCACCGGGCAGCTCGACCCGTCCCGCCTGAGCCGGTTCGGCGCGAACGCGCTCGCGGCATACCTGCCGCTGCTCCTGCCGTTGGCGGTGATGGCGCTGCCCTTCCTCGACCTCGTCATGGCCTACGTCCGGCGGACGCTGGCCGGAAAGCTCTGGTACCAGGCGGACAAGCAGCACCTCCACCACCGCATGCTCAACCTCGGTCACAGCCACGGAGGCGCGGTCGCGCTGCTGTGGCTCTGGTCGGCGCTGGTGGCCTACGGAGTTGTACTGATCGGCCTGTTGCCGAATCCGGTGACCTACGTTGCGTTCCTCGTCGGCATCCTGCTGGCCGCCTACTTGACCTGGGGTCGACGGGTCGTGCGTCCTGCCGATGGCTGAGCGTGAACGGGCGGCCCCCACTGCCAGGACGCCCAGCCCCAACGTGATGCGGGCGCGACGCCTTCTGGCCGGGGGAGCGGTGGGCGGTCATGCCGCGCTGGTGTCGTGCGTCGTGGCCTTCGGCCTCGCCGGGGGTGTGCCGGGCGCGGTGTCCGCAGCCCTGGCCGGCGTGCTCACCGTCGCCTTCTTCACGATCGGTCAGGCTGTTCAGGTACTGGTTGCCGACGCCGATCCTCGCACCGTCCTGTTCGCCGCCATGGTGTCCTATATCACCCGCGTCGGCGGGTTGGGGGCGCTGCTGGCACTCGCCCTCGCCAACGCCGACCGGTTCAAGGCGATCAACACCACAGCCGTCGCTGTGACCACGATCGCGGTCGTTCTCGGCTGGCTCGCGGCGGAGATCAGGGTCTTCTCGCGGCTGCGGCTACCCGTCTTCGACGAAACCGAGCGACCCTCGGACACCGTGGACTGAAGTGGTGATTTCAGCGCGTTGTGGCTGGTAAAGTCCGGAAGGCCATGGGTGAGCAGAGCGGAATGGACACCGGACTACGGGTTCTCAGCATTCTGATCTCCGGAACGATCTTCTACGGAGGACTGGGCTGGGTGTTGGATCGCTGGCTGCAGACATCCTGGTGCTTGCCAGTGGGGATCATTCTCGGCACCGCTGCCGGGGTCTATCTGGTAATCGCGCGCTACGGACGGTCCGCTTGATCGACAGACAGGAGAGTGCATGCCCGGCCTGGTCGGTCTGCTGATCCCGCTTGAGTGGGCCGTGTGCCTCGGTGACCGAGCCGAGCACGCCGCTTTCCCGCCCGGCGTTTCCAGCTTCTGCTCGCGCGCCCTCCTGCCTGGTGTCCTGCCGACCTGGGTGAACAACCACCTCATCCAGGCGATCATCGGAGCAGCAGTGGTCATCGCCTTCTGGCTGTGGATGGCACACGCCCAGAAGGTCGTGCCGGGCCGCAAGCAATTCGTCGGCGAGTACCTGTACAACGTCCTGCGCAACACGATCGCCCGCGACATCCTCGGCCACGACTACCGCAAGTTCCTGCCCTATCTGGTCGCGCTGTTCAGCTTCATTCTCGTGAACAACCTCTTCGGTGAGTTCGTCTTGTTCATGTTCCCGACGTTCTCCAAGATCGGGTATGCGTACGCGCTCGCACTGATGTCGTTCATCCTCTACAACGCGGCCGGCATCGCGAAGTCCGGCTTCTTCGGATACCTGAAGAAGAGCACGCTCCCTGCCGGCGTGCCCAAGGCGCTGTGGGTCCTGATCATCCCGCTGGAGTTCCTCTCGAACTTCATCGTCCGGCCGATCACGCTGGCCCTGCGTCTCTTCGCCAACCTGTTCGCCGGGCACCTGGTTGTGCTGGTGTTCGTTGTCGGCGGGACCCTGTTGTTGGAGAGCGGTCAGGTGTTCCTGATCGCCGCCGGCGGAGTGTCGCTCATCTTCAGCTTCGCCATCTTCGCCCTGGAGATCTTCGTGGGTGTCCTGCAGGCCTACATCTTCACCGTCCTCACCGCCCAATACGTCTCCTCGGCCCTGGCCGAGGAGCACTGAGCAACGCTAAGTAACCCTCGAAAGGAAAGCGCACAATGCTCCCTCTGGAAATCGTCGGCTCCATGAACATGCTCGGCTACGGTCTTGCGACGCTCGGCCCGGGCCTCGGTGTTGCGTGGATCTTCTCCTCGGTGATCAACGGCACCGCCCGTCAGCCCGAAGCCCGCGGCGCCATGATGGGCACCGCCTGGATCGGCTTCGCCGTGGTTGAGGCGCTGGCGATCATCGGCATCGCCCTCGCCTTCGTCATTCAGTGAAGTTGGCCGGCATGTTGCTGGAGATCAACCTCGGACCGCTGCTTCCCGAGGAGCTTTCCGAGATCATCGCCGGTGCTGTCCTCTTCCTGATCGTCTGGTGGGTGGTCGCGAAGAAGGTGGTGCCGGTCTTCGAGAAGACGTACGCCGACCGCACCGCCGAGATCACTGGCGGTATAGAGAAGGCCGAGGCTGCCCAGAAAGAGGCTGCCGAAGCCCTTGCCGAGTACCAGGCACAGCTGGCAACAGCCAGGGCCGAGGCCGGACGCATCCGCGAGGACGCAAGGGCGCAGGCCGTGACGCTCGCAGCGGAGATCCGAGAGCAGGCACAGGCCGATTCGACGAGGCTGGTCGCCGCAGCGAAGGCGCAGATCGAAGTCGAGCGCTACCAGGTGATCCACCAGCTCCGCGCGGAGGTCGGTGGCCTTGCCACCCAGCTCGCCGGACGGATCGTCGGGGAGTCGCTCGAGGACGACGAGCGGGCACGGCGCAGCGTCGACCGGTTCATCGCCGACCTCGAGTCGCAACCGGCGGAGAAGACATGAACGCCGCCGCCGAGGCCCGGTCGTCCGAGCTCGACCGGGTGCTGGACGCCCAGGAGCAGAGCCCGGAACTCGCGGCGGAGCTCTTCGCCGTTACCGACCTGCTCGGCGGACAGGCGCAGCTGCGCAACGCCATGGCCGACCCGACCGTCGCCGACGACCGCAGGAGCGAGTTCGCCACCGGCGTGTTCGGCAGCCGTATCGGCAAACCTGCCGCAGCGGTGGTTGCTGCTGCGGTGAGACTACGCTGGGGCAGCGCGTCGGGCCTGGTTGCAGCGATCGACCGCCAGGGCGTCCGCGCCCTGCTGGGACACGCGCAGGCGGCGGGCACGCTGGATGCCGTCGAGGACGAGCTGTTCCGCTTCGGACGCACGGTCGTTGCCGATCAGGCGTTGCGCCGTGCGCTCGACGATCGGTCTGCTCCGGTGGCCCTTCGCCAGCAGCTGATCAGTGACCTGCTGGCGTCACGAGCTAACGACGACACGGTGTCGCTGGCGGAGCGTGCGGTGTCCGCGGCCAAGCTGTCGTTCGAGACCGCGATCCAGGGGTACCTCACCCTCGCGGCGGCAATCAGGGCACGGGCGATCGCAACGGTGACCGTCGCACGTCCGCTGGCGCAGGAGCAGAAGGAACGGCTGCAGGCGGCGCTGGAGCGTCAACTCGGCCGGCAGGTGAACCTGCACGTCGTCGTCGACCCGTCCGTGGTCGGAGGCGCCCGAGTGCAGGTGGGCGACGAGGTGATCGAGGGCACTGTCGCCGGTCGGCTCGCGGCCGCTGAGAAACAACTCACCCAGTAGAGAACGAAAGCAGAAGGTGCACAAATGGCGGAACTGACCATCAGCCCCGAAGAGATCCGGGACGCGCTGGACAAGTTCGTGTCCAACTTCAACC
>JADGPA010000159.1 GCA_017882685.1 Propionibacteriaceae bacterium
CACCGGGGCGTTGCTGCTCCACAGTGGCCGGCTGCTCGTGTACTACGCGGCCGGCTCGCGCGACGGCGCAGACATGCGCCGAACCCGTGCCAACCACCTGCTGCAGTGGCAGATAATCCGCTGGGCGACCGAGTCGGGTTTCACCGGCTATGACATGGGTGGGGTGGATACCCAGTCTGCGCCCGGGGTACCACAGGACGAGTCGCATCCACTGTGGAACCTGTATCTCTTCAAGCGACGCTTTGGAGGGCGGCCGGTGGTGCGGATCCACGCTCATGAGTACGCCCCCAACCCTCTGCTGGGCGTCGCCTGGCGGCTCGCGCGGCGCTTTCGATGAGCGACGACAAGCCGATTCCGGACAAGTCGCCGCGGACGGGCAACTGGCTGCCTCGAGATGCGCCGCCGACCCGCCGCGAGCCCGACATGCCAGCGCCTCGACCTCCGGACGTCGCGCCCCCGCCAGCTCGGGTCGCACCGGCCGCGCCGCCACCTGAGCCGCCGACGAAGGCCCAGCCTCTCTACACGACACCCGTCGCGCCGGCTCCCGTGACGGCTCGCCCTCGCCGCGAGGTCGAGGAATACGTCCCCTTCGTTCCGACCGTGCCGCTCAAGCCAAGCGGCCGCACGCCGTTTTACCCACCGCCCGACGTCGGAGGTGACGTGGTCCTCGCGGCCGACGGCGCGTCCACGGACATGGCCACGAGTTCGATGGGGCGTCTGGGCGGCCGGGCGATCGCGCTCGCAGGCCTTGTAGTCGTAGTCGGCGTCGTCATGTCCCGGGTGCTCGGCTGGGGCAGAACGGCCGTCTTCGCCGCCGAATTCGGAAGCAGTCGCGAGCTCGACGCCTTCTTCTCGGCCTTCCGCATCCCGGACACCCTCTTCCAGCTCGTTGCCGCGGGAGCGATCGGTTCGGCCCTGGTGCCGGTCGCATCGGAGCTCATCGCTCGCGGGGAGGACGAACGGGCTCGCAGGCTGATATCGACCATGGCCAACCTCATGATTGCCATCGTCGCTCCGCTGGCAGCCCTGGCCTGGTTGCTGGCGCCTGCGTTGGTACCGCTGGTCACCCCGGGCTTCAGCGCCCACGACGCTCAGGTAACGACCGACCTGACCCGTCTGATGCTGCTCTCGCCGATCCTGCTGGCCGTCGGCGCGGTCATGGCCGCCGGGCTCAACTCGCTCGGCATATTCGGAGCGCCTGCCCTGGCGCCCAATGTCTACAACCTGATCATCATCGGCGCCGCCATCTTCCTGACGCCGTTCCTGGGCATCTCAGCCCTGGCTGTCGGAGTCGTTCTGGGCGCTGCGGGCCACGTTGTGACTCAGACGCTGCAGTTCGGGTCGAATCACCTGTACGAGCCGGTAATGGACTTCCACGATCCGGCGGTACGCGAAACTCTGCTCCTCATGGGGCCGAGGGCGCTCGGTTTGGGGGCAACGCAGCTGGTCTTTCTCGTCTACACGATGTTCACCTCCACCCTGCCGTCGGGCGACGTGTCCAACTTCAACTTCTCCTTCATCGCGCTTCAGATACCCGTCGGGCTGATCGGCGTGCCGCTCGGCATCGTTCTGCTGCCGCCTCTGTCCCAGGCGTTCGCGCTGGGCCAGCACGATCGGTTCAGAAGCCTGGTCGACCAATCGCTCCGGCTGCTGCTGTTCGTCGTGGTCCTGGTGACCGGGCTGATGATTGCGCTTGCGGCCCCCACAATTGCCCTGCTCTACCAGTACGGCAAGATCGACGCGAGCGCATCGGCGGCCATGGTGCCCGTGTATCTGGTCTTCCTGGCGGGTCTTGTGGCGCACGTCATGATCGCGTTGCTCGCCCCGATCTTCTACGCGGGCAAGGACACCAGGACGCCCGTGGCAGCGGCTCTGGTGGCGGTGGCCGTGGACATCGGCGGCGCGCTCGTCCTGTTCCCGTTCCTCCACCTCCAGGGCCTCGCACTGGCCATCGGCCTCGGGGCCTGGGTGGAAGTGCTCATGCTCGTGACCAGATTGGAGCAGCACGTCGGCTTCGACCTGCGGCCGCTGGCCCGCCACTCCGTGGCATTCGTGGGTGGGGCGAGCGTCGCCGCCGCAGCAGCCTACCTCACAGCCAGGTTCGTGGAACTGCACTCAGCCGGGACGGCCTCGCTGCCCGGCCGGCTGGCCGAACTCGTTCCTGCGGGTCTGGTCGGCCTGGTCGTCTACGTAGTGTGGGCCCGCGTCTTCCGCCTTTCGGAGCTGCAGGCCGCCATCGATCTCACACGCACGCTCGTCGGACGCCGGGCCAAAGCCTCAAGCGGAGATCCCGACGACTGAGGCAGGTTGGGTCAGTGAATCCGGCGGCGGCGCCGGAAGGCCAGCAACGGCAGCGTCAGCGGCAGTGCCATCGAGGGCGCCGGAGTGGGCGTGCCCGTGGGCGCCGGGGTGGGCGCCGGTGTTGCCGTCGGCTTGGGAGTGGGCTTCGGCGTCGGCGTGATGTCGGGAGTGGGGCTGGGGGTTGGAGTCGGGACGGGCGTCGGCGTCGCGCTGGGCGTCGGCGGCGGAGTGCCCGTGTTCTGGGTGCAGTACGTCGACGGCGCAAACGGCGCTCCCCACGTCTTCCCGAACGGCGTCCAGAAACCGGTCTCGTAGAAGTACATCGTGGCCCCGTTGTTGGGCCCGCCCTTTACCCCGACGCCCTGTTTGGCTCTCGTGATCCACATCTGGTCGAACTTCTGCCAGGTGGAGTTGTTGGCATCGAGCTGGCTCAGGTCCAGGAAACCCTTGGTGTCCTTGGTGCCGGGGCAGTCGTACGTCCACAGCGTATTGGTGACCGTATCCACGTCGACGGAGACCTTGCTGGTGTCCACTTGGGTCGGCACGCTGCCGTCGATGAAGACCTCGCGGACCGTCTGGGTCGTATACGGTCCGGGCAGCATGCCGCTGTTGGCGTCGACCGTCGCCCAGGTGACGCCGTCGGGCTGCTTGAAGTCGGTGACCGGCGTCCCGTCCGTGGCGTCCTGCATGAAGGCGTGCCAGATTGGGGCGGCCATCTCGAGCGACATGACGCTGTGGCCGGGGGCATGGTCGCTGTTGCCGGCCCAAACGCCCGCGACGATTGCCGGGGCATTCGGATCCGTCGGCGGGGCCACATACCCCAGTGCGAACAGA
>JADGPA010000160.1 GCA_017882685.1 Propionibacteriaceae bacterium
GGCCCTGGCCGCGGGGTAGGTCAGGCCCCCGCCGGGGGCGGCGGCACCTTCACGACCATCGCCAGGCCGCCGAAGGCGGGCAGCTCGACGGTGAACCCGCCGAGGTCATCCACGTCGTTCACCTTGCGGCGGGTGCTCAGGTCGACCACCCGGCCGGCCGGAAGGTGCTCCGACTGCACCCGTCCGGAGATCTTCTCCGGGCCGAAGTTCAGTGCGGTGATCTGCACGACGCCGGTCGAGAGCCGGTTCACCAGCACGAGCATGCTCTTGCAGAAGACGTCGGGCACGTCTACGAGCGTTCCGGTCGCGATGCCGTGGCGCTTCCGCACCTTGAGGATCGCCGCCAGCCGCGAGGCGAACGAGTTGGGGTTGGCCAGCTGGTCGGGCAGGCAGCCGTACAGGGCTGTGGCCAGCGGCATGCCCGACGACGACCGCTTGGCGTCCGGGGCGCTGCCGAGCAGGTCGTAGGCGCCGCGCTCGATCCAGCGGGTGTCGCCGGTGCCGATCAGGCCCTTCACCTTGCCCCGCTCGAGCGGAAGGGCGCCGACCAGGTCCCAGCCGGACAGGGCGAACACGCCTGGCTGCCAGGCGTTGTACATGCACAGCAACAGGTGGGCGCTGCTGATGCGGCGCACGTCGGCGTCGGTGATCGAGCCCAGGTCGGTGATGCCGAGGCTGGCCGCGATGATCGATGCCGTGGTGCACACGATGCCGTTCTGCACGAACAGCGCGTTGTAGGGGGCGGCTTCGCCAGTGAGTGAACGGCGCATCGTCTCCCGCACCCGCTCGGCGAGCTCTGCCCCGGTGTACTCCACCCCACCGAGGGTGTAGGTGTCCTCACGGTGCCGCGCGAAGTGCACCAGCTCGTAGCTGAGTTCGTCGTGATTCTGCAGGGCGTGCACCAGCGAGGCCTGGTCAACACCGAGGCGCAGCGCCTCCCGCAGCATGAGCCGCAGGAACTCGGTATCGTCGGTGCACAGCGCGAACTGGTAGGCCGGCCGGGTCACGAAGTCGTAGGACAGGTCTGGGCCGACTGCACCGGTGTCGACGATGTCGTCGATGGCGAGGTTCAGTTCCTGGAAGGTGAACCCGCCGACCTTGCGCACCATCGAACCGATCAGCTGGTTCGCAGCCTGCGACAACGGGTGGCCCTCCGACCAGCCCGGGCCCTGGTTGAGCGACTTCTCGACGCCGAGGAAGCCGTTGGCGTCCAGCCGCAGGCCCCCGGAACCCAGGTCGAGCAGCGAGTGCAGGGCGTCGCCCACGACCAGTCGCATGCCGGCGAAGCTGGGGTCGAGCCAGTTTATGGACGGCTGCCCCTCCTTGAAGTAGTGCAGGTACACCCAGCGCCGCACCTTGCCCTTGTAGTCATAGATCGGGGGAGTGACCGACCAGTTGGTCTCCTTCACCCCCGGCTCGTAGAAGATCACCCGCTGCAGTTCACCGATGATGTAGCCGGCTTCCGCGAGGCCACGCTCGGCTTCGGGGGTGAGGTTCACCGCGTCCTTGCCTTCGGGGACGTCGGGCAGCAGGTGCCAGGCGTCCTCGGGGATGTCGACCATGTGGTAGATGCCGGGATAGTCGAGGTAGTTCAGTTCGGCGAGGCGGAAGTCGGCGCCTTTGCCGGTATGGCCGGGCACGATGTCGTCGATGATCGTGCCGTGGCGGCGCGCCGCGTTCGCACACATCTCGCGGAATTCCTCCGCTTTGCCGAACGCAGGGTCGATCTGCATGCTGATGCGGTCGAAGTGCCCGTCGACGCTCGGAGTCGGCAGCCAGCCGGAGATGCCGCCGGCCAGCTTGAGCGGGCCGGTGTGGATGGCCTCGATGCCGATCTGGGCGAACGCGGCCCACAGCTCCTGGTCGCCGAGGGCGCCGAGGAAGGACTGGCCGGGCGCGGTCACCAGCGACAGTGGGTAGGCGGTGAACCAGACCGACGCCTGGCGCACCGCGGCGCGGGGATCGGGGTTTGCATACGGGCTGGCCCACATCGAGTGGTGGCCGGCCAGCTGGCGTCCCAGCAGGATCGCGTCGTGGAGCATCGACTGCTGCTCCAGCCAGGACACGTACGCGGGGTTGCGTCCGTCCGGCTCGAACGGCGGCGGCAACACGGTCTCTGGGCCGCCCCCCCTGCGCTTGGCCTTCGGACGCAGCTTCTCGGGGCGGGCGGCGTACAGATGCTGGCTGTAGCTCAGGTCGGGCAGCCAGTCCTCGCTCTCGTCCTCTTCCGGCTGAACGGGCAGTTCCTTGTTGGTGGTCACCGCAGCAATCTAGCGAGCGACCGCTGCCGTGCGAACCCTCTGCCACCCAGTACGCAAGAGGGGTCATTGGCGCGTGGGAGGCAGCGAATCTACGGTGAACCTGCCGACCGGACGATGGTCGCCCGGTCCGCGCGGGAGGTGTCATGCTCTCCGACTACGCTGCGGTGCCGACTCTTGCGGTCACCGACCTGCAACGCGCCCGGGACTTCTACGAGGGTGTGCTCGGCTACACGGCAGAAGGTGACGTCCCTGAAGGCGTCATGTACAAGTCCGGCAATGGGTCGTTCCTTGTGTATCCCTCGTCTTACGCGGGCACGAACAAGGCGACGGCGATGTCTCTCCAGCTGTCCGCCGCAGCTTTCGACGCCGAGGTCGAAGCCTTGCGGGCGAAGGGGATCTCCTTCCAGGTGTTCGAGATGGACCAGCTCTCCTGGGACAACGGCGTCGCCTCCATGCCGGACGGCTCACGAGCCGCCTGGTTCTCCGATCCAGACGGGAACATTCTCAACATCGAAGTCGGCGCCTGAACGGCTGAGGAACCGGGGATCGCTCATCCGGAGTGATCCGGGTTTGTGGCGATACCGTCCAGCCACAGCCGGTCGGACGGGTCGGAGTGCGTGCCGCCGCTATTGACGTGCAAGTCAGGGATCTACTCGCCGGTGGTGATCACGTGCACCATCGCCATGGCGTGACCGCGGCCAAGGCCGTCGTCCTCGGCCAGCCACGCGACGATGGGGGCGGCTTTCGTCCCGGCGTCGAAGCCGTGTTCGCGCGCCTTCTCCCCCAGTTGTCGCGGGGTCAGTCCGGTCTTGCGCTCGACCGCGTCCAGGTAGGCCTGAAATGACATGCGCCCATGATGCGTGGCCGGCGCACGCGGGGGCAGTGGCAAATGTTGTCCTCCTGGCGGGGAGGCGGTGCCGCGTGGTGATTTGTTGCAGGCGGCCCGTAGCCTGCTCCGGTGAACGCAGACGACTTCGACGCCCGAGCCCTCTCGGTCCTGCGCAGACTCGTGGGACGCGAGGACGCGACATTCCACGAGGGCCAGCTGGAGGCAATCCGGAGCCTGGTCGTCGACCGGCAGCGGGCGCTCGTCGTGCAGCGGACCGGCTGGGGCAAGTCGGCGGTCTACTTCGTGGCCACAGCCCTGCTGCGTGCCCGGGGCGCTGGTCCGACGGTGATCGTCTCGCCGTTGCTTGCGCTGATGCGCGACCAAATCGCTGCGGCGACCAGGGCGGGCATCCGTGCGGTCACCATCAACACGGCCAACGCCGCGGAGTGGGGCGAGGTTCACGAGGCGCTCGCTGAGGACGCCGTCGACGTGTTGCTGGTGAGCCCCGAGCGGCTCAACAACCCCTCGTTCCGCGAACACCAACTGCCCGACCTGGCCGCGCGGTGCGGGCTTCTGGTGGTCGACGAGGCGCACTGCATCAGCGACTGGGGACATGACTTCCGTCCCGACTACCGCCGCATCCGCGACCTGCTCGGCACCCTCCGCGCCGACGTGCCGGTACTGGCGACGACCGCCACCGCGAACTCCCGTGTCGTCGCTGACGTGGTCGACCAACTGGGCTTCGGCGGCCACGAGGTGCTCACGGTCCGCGGCAGCCTGGCCCGCAGCTCGCTGCGGCTGGGCGTGCTGCGCCTGCCCTACGAGGAGACCCGGATCGCCTGGCTGGTGGCGCACCTGGCTGACTTCACCGGCAGCGGCATCATCTACACGCTCACCGTCGCGCAGGCCGAGGACCTTGCCGCATTGCTGGCACGGCACGGGCATCCGGTGGCCGCCTACACCGGACGCACCGATCCCGGCGAACGCGAGGAGTTGGAGAACCGGCTGCGCGCGAACGAGGTGAAGGCGCTGGTGGCCACGTCGGCCCTGGGCATGGGGTTCGACAAGCCGGACCTCGGGTTCGTCATCCACCTCGGGGCGCCCAGTTCGCCCGTGGCCTACTACCAGCAGGTCGGTCGTGCAGGCCGCGCCGTGGAGACCGCCGACGTGCTGTTGCTTCCCACACCGGCAGACCGTGACATCTGGCACTACTTCGCAACCGCATCGATGCCGAGCGAGGCGGGCTCACAGGCGGTGATCGGCACCCTCGCCGGGTCCGGGGCGCCGCTCTCCACCCAGGCGCTGGAGGCGGCCGTGGACATCCGTCGCACCCGGCTGGAGCTGCTGTTGAAGGTGCTGGACGTCGAAGGCGCCGTGACCCGGGTGCGTGGCGGCTGGCTCGCCACGGGTGAGCCCTGGCGCTATGACGCGGAGCGCTACGGCAGGGTTGCCGAGGCCCGTACCAGGGAACAGCAGCTGATGCTCGACTACGAAACCGAGACCGGCTGTCGGATGGCGTTCCTGCAGCGGACGCTCGACGACCCTGGCCCGCAGCAGTGCGGACGGTGTGACCGCTGCAGCGGTCCCTGGTACGCCAGCGGGGTAACCGAGGAAGCCGTTGCCACGGCACGCTCGGAGCTCGACCGGGTGGGGGTCGAGCTGGCACCCCGCTCCTTGTGGCCGGCCGGCATGGCCAACCTCGGTGTCCCCCTGAGCGGCCGGATCTCCGCCGGGGAGGCCGCTGACGCCGGTCGGGTGCTGGCGAGGTTGACCGACCTGGGGCTGGGGCAACGGCTGCGGGCGCTGGTGGCCGGACCTGACGGTCCGGTGCCGGACTGGGTGGCGCCGTACTGCTTCCAGGTGCTCCGCGAGTGGGACTGGTCCGAGCGGCCGGTGGCTGTGGCCGCGATCCCATCGCGACGGCGTCCGGAGCTGGTGGAATCGCTGGCTGCAGAGCTCGCGCGGCGAGGGAAGCTGGTCGATCTCGGGCTGCTCCACGGCAACGATCGCGGCGACGATTCCGAGCCGGCCGGCAACAGCGCGTTCCGCCTTCGCCAGGTGTACGGAACTTTCGCCCTCACCGACGCACAGCAGGAGTGGCTGCAGCACGCCGACGGCCCGGTACTGCTGGTCGATGACTTCACCGATTCGCGCTGGACCCTAACGGTGGCAGCACGCGTGTTGCGCCTGGGCGGCGCACCATCGGTAATGCCATTCGCGCTGGCCGCGGTCGGCTGATCGATTTCACTGATTGACGCCAGCGAATATGGCTCTGCCCGGGGGATTCGGCGGGTGGGCAGGGGTCCGCTGCGCGCGGCCCCCGGGCGCCACCGCCGGGGCGGCAATCAGCATTCGACCTGGTTCAGACGTGTCACTGTCTGCAGCGACTCCGCCGGCTCGTCGGTGGCATCATGAAGGCCCTAGTCGGACCTGGAAAGGGAAGGAGCCCGCCACGAACCGGGGGGGTTCTGCGGGCACTGCCGGGGGGGCAGCTAGTCCGGCTCGGGGGAACCGGAGCTTTTGGGGCGATTGGCTCGGGGGAACCGCTCGCCTCGATGTGAACTTTAGGGAACTGCCGAGGGCAATTGCAAGGGGGTTTCGAGATTTCCTTCAACATTTTCTCGAGCTTTCTTTGGGTCCCCCTTCAAGGGGACAAGCCCCGGTCACCTTGATGGGTGACAAAGCCTTGTCCCCCTTCAAGGTGACAAAGTCAAGATAGTTGAATACGAGCGTTGCAATATGTCCCCCGCGTGGGTGACACGATTCAACTGCCGCGGGCGCCCGGCCCGCAGGTCACGGTGGCGTACAGTGTGCCGTTGTGACTGCCGCTGATCTGCAGGCCGAGTTGGCTGTGCTCGACCGAACCCTGACCTCCATCGAGGCTGTCCTCGACCCCGCCGGGAAACGTGCCCAGATCGCAGAACTCCAGGAGGCTGTAGCCGCCCCCGACCTGTGGGACGACCAGGAGAACGCCCAGGTGGTGACGTCACGGCTGTCCCGCCTGCAGGCCGAGGTGGACCGCATCGTTGCCCTCCGCGGTCGCGTCGACGACCTCGGCGTCCTGATCGAACTCGCGGTGGAGGAGGACGACCCCGGCACCCTCGTCGAGGCGCAGAGAGACCTCAAGGCGCTGTCGGCCGATATCGAGGCCCTTGAGATCCGCACCCTCCTTTCCGGTGAATACGACCAGCGCGATGCCCTCGTGACCATTCGCTCGGAAGCCGGCGGCGTGGACGCGGCCGACTTCGCAGCGATGCTCATGCGTATGTATCTGCGGTGGGCCGAGCGCCACGGTTACGCCGTCGAGGTCTACGACACCTCCTTCGCAGAAGAGGCGGGCATCAAGTCGGCCACCTTCACCGTCAAGGAGCCGTTCGCCTACGGCATGCTCTCTGTCGAGCAGGGCACGCACCGCCTTGTGCGGATCAGCCCGTTCGACAATCAGGGCCGTCGCCAGACCTCGTTCGCCGGCGTGGACGTGCTGCCGGTCACGGAGGAGACCGATCACATCGAGATTCCGGAGGCCGACATCCGGGTGGACGTGTTCCGCTCGTCAGGGCCCGGCGGCCAGAGCGTGAACACCACCGACTCCGCCGTCCGCATCACCCACCTGCCCACCGGCGTGGTGGTCTCCTGCCAGAACGAGAAGTCGCAGCTCCAGAACAAGGCTGCTGCGCTACGCGTGCTGCAGTCGCGGCTGCTGGAGCGCGCCCGGGCGGACAAGGAAGCGGAGATGCGCGGCCTCAAGGGCGACGGCGGCAACTCCTGGGGTTCGCAGATGCGTTCCTACGTTCTGCACCCCTACCAGATGGTCAAGGACCTGCGCACCGACTTCGAGGTGGGCAATCCCGACGGGGTCTTCGACGGCGACATCGACGGCTTCATCGACGCCGGGGTGCGGTGGCGCAGGCAGCAGGGCGAGCGCTGACACGCCGGGACGATGCGCTGGGTAGCCGCCGGGGCACCGCATGTTCCTCGCAGTTCGTGCCTCACTGTTCCTCGCAGTTCGTGCCTCACTGCTCGTCAGGACTCCCCGACCTGGAGTCGCTACCGCGCCTCGAGGTCATCGTCGTCTAAACTCCAACGAGGCCGTCCTCAGCGCACGCTGAGGAAACTTCCCCACTGTCTACCGGCCGAAGAGCCAACGTGATCAGATTCGAAGACGTCTCCAAGACGTATGACGGGCAAACGCGTCCGGCGCTGAAGAACGTCACGGTGGAAATCGCCAAAGGTGAATTCGCCTTCCTCGTCGGCGCGTCCGGCTCCGGGAAATCGACGTTCCTGCGCCTCATCCTTCGCGAGTACCTGCCCACCAGCGGCCACATCCACGTGGCAGGCAAGGACCTCAACCGGTTGCACAGCTGGAAGGTGCCTGCGTTTCGCCGCCAGATCGGCACCGTCTTCCAGGACTTCCGGCTACTGCCGGGCAAGAGCGTCAACGAGAACGTCGGCTTCGCCATGCAGGTGATCGGCAAACCTGCCGCGCTGATCCGCAAGGTCGTCCCCGAGACCCTGGAACTGGTGGGGCTCGAAGGCATGGGGGACCGTTTGCCGGAGGAGCTCTCCGGCGGCGAGCAGCAGCGGGTCGCGATCGCCCGCGCGTTCGTCAACCGTCCGGCAATCCTGATCGCAGACGAGCCCACCGGCAACCTCGACCCGGCCACCAGCGTCGGGATCATGAAACTCCTGGACCGCATCAACCGCTCCGAGACGACGGTGATCATGGGCACCCACGACGCCACGATCGTCGACCAGATGCGCAAGCGTGTGATCGAACTCGCGAACGGACAGGTGGTCCGTGACCAGAGCAAGGGTGTCTATGGCTACCAGTGATCTTCGCGCGGCGTGGGGGACAGTTCGATGAGGCACACGCTCACAGAGACCTGGTCGGGACTGCGGCGCAACGCGTCCATGACGTTGGCCGTCATCGTCACCATGTGGGTCTCGCTGACCCTTTTCGGTGCTGGCCTGATGACCGCCCAGCAGGTCGACCGCTTCAAGGACGACTGGTACGACCGCGTCGAGATCAGCGTCTTCCTTTGCGTCCCCGATTCCCGTGGCGGCAACTGCCAGGTCGGTGAGTCGGTAACCGAGGCGCAGCGCACGGAGATCGAGGCGGCGCTGAGGAGCAACCCCGAGGTGGCCGAGGTCTTCTACGAGACCAAGGAACAGGCCTACGCCCAGTTCCGGGAGTACTACGCCAACAACGACCCGATCCTGAAGGCCACGACGGTCGACAAGATGCAGGACTCGTTCCGGGTGAAGCTGAAGAACCCCGAGGAGTACCAGGGTGTGGTGTCCGCTGTCAGCGGGATGCCGGGCGTCCAGCTGGTGCAGGACCTGCGCAAGATCCTCGACCCGATGTTCACCTGGTTGAACCTCGCCCGCTGGGCCACTGTGGGGCTGAGCGCCCTGCTCCTGCTGGCCGCAGCCCTGCAGATCGGCAACACCATCCGAATGGCCGCGTACTCGCGACGCCGGGAGATCGGGATCATGCGGCTGGTCGGCGCCTCGAATTGGTACATCATGCTGCCGTTCCTGCTGGAATCGCTGATCGCGGCTGTCGGTGGGGCTCTTCTGGCCTGCCTGACACTTGCGGCGGTGGAGCAGTTTGTCATTATCGGCAAGGCTCAAGCGGAGATTCAGACTATCCGCTGGATTGAGTGGCCCCATGTGGGTGTGGCGATGGCAAGCATTGCCGTCGTCGCTGTCGCGCTTTCTATCATTCCTACATTGATCGCGACCCGGAGATTCCTCCGGGTCTGACCAGTTATCCGATTGGGGCAACTCGTGATGGTGTCTTCCTCCACCTCACTTCTCGCCCGGGGCAGTGTTCCCGGTGGGCTGGTGACTGCGCTACGGCTGTCACTGGTTATGGCGTTGCTGTTCGGCCTGGTCCTCGGGATCGCTCCGTCCGCTTCGGCGGACGGCCTGAAGGACGCGCGCGAAAAGGTGCGCAAGGCACTGGTGCAGGCGAAGAAAGAGATTGCCTCCGACAAGTTGGCCGTCGCTGACGCGTCTGCCAACCTGACGTCCTCGCAGGCGCAGCTGGCCAAGGCCAGGTCGGAACTCGCGGACGTGCAGCGAAAGCTGGCCGCCGCGAAGGCAGAGGACGCGGCGATCGCTGCTGACCTCAAAGTGGCACAGAGGGCTCTCGACGACGCTGCAACAGCGGTGGCCAAGGCCGAGGCGGCCGTCGCAGACCAGGAGGCGCTGATCGGCGTCGTAGTGCGCGCGGCCTACCAGCAGCAGTCCACCCTTGTCGGCCTCACCATGATCGTCGGCTCCGAGACCCCGGGCGACCTGGCCCAGCGGGTGCAGTGGGCCAACACCATCTTCGACAGCTCCACCAGCCAGCTCGACCGGCTGAAGGACCTGCGGACCGGCCTGGAGGCGGCGAAGGCCGTCCGGGCAGACGCAGAGGCCAAGGTGTCAGCGCAGCACGACCGCAGCGCCGCCCTCGTCGCGCAGGTCAAGGAACTCACCGCTGACGCGTCGGCACGCGCAGCCAAGGTGGCGGAGCTTGTTGCCGCCAACGCGAAGCTGAAGGCCCTGGCGCAGGACGAGCTCGAGCAGACCCGGGCCCAGTACAAGGCCCTGGAGCGGCAGGAGGCGAAGATCGCCGCCAAGCTGCGCAAGTCGGGCTACAACGTGGTGAACAACGGCGGCTTCATCAAGCCAGTGAACGCGCCTAACGGCTCGCCGTTCGGCATGCGCTTCCACCCGATCCTCCACTACTGGCGGATGCACTGGGGCACTGACTTCGGAGCCGCCTGCGGCCAGCCGATCCGTGCGATGGCCAACGGAAGGGTGGTCTCGGCCGGCTGGACGACCTACGGGTTCGGCAATTACACGATCATCAGCTACGGACGCATGTTCGGCGCCTCGCTCGCATCCGGCTACGCCCACCAGTCGAAAGTGATCGTGCACGCCGGGCAGAAGGTGAAACAGGGGCAGGTCGTGGGCTACGTTGGCACCACCGGCCTCAGCACCGGTTGCCACCTGCACCTGCAGATCTACCGCAGCGGTGTTCGGGTGAACCCGATGCGCTACCTATGATCATCCTGCCCCTATTCGGCGGACCGTAGACCTCATACCCTTGAGCCACTGATGTGGCTCGAGCGCACTTCAGCATGATCGGCGGCGGCGCGGCACCCACCCCTCCAGCCACGACGCCACCAAACTCCAGCCCGCCACCCCACAGGATGGCGGGCTGGAGGACATTCAGGGCACCCTCCTGCGACGCCTGACGCGTCGTCCCGGCTTGGTAGGGTTGGCAGGCATCGTCGGGACGGGGGAGAGGAGTCGGCATGCCGCGACCACAGGGCCGCATCATGGTGGCGCAGAACCGCAAGGCCCGCCACGACTACCTCCTCGGTGACCGCTTCGAGGCCGGCATGGTGCTCACCGGCACAGAGGTGAAGTCGTTGCGCGCAGGCCGGGCGTCGCTGGCCGACGCGTTCGCCACCGTCGATGACGGCGAGGTCTGGCTGCGCAACGTCCACATTCCCGAGTACACCTTCGGCACCTGGACGAACCACGCCACCCGACGCACCCGCAAGCTCCTGCTGCACAAGAAGGAGATTGCCAAGCTGGATCGCGAGACCGCGTCGTCGGGACGCACCATCGTCCCGCTGGCGATCTACTTCTCCGACGGCTACGCCAAAGTCGAACTCGCGGTCGGGACCGGCAAGAGGGACTGGGACAAGCGCCAGACCATCGCTGCTCGTGACGCTGATCGGGATGCCCAGCGCGAACTCGCTGCGCGCAACCGGGGCGAACGGTGACCGGGCGAGCGCCCGCCCGCTGGCTGGCCGCGCTCGCCGCCGTGCTGCTTACCGGCTGGGTGAGCCTGTGTGCCCCGACGGTTGCCCAGGCGGCCAGCGCCGACGTCTTTGACCGATTCGAGGTGAAAGCGAACGTCACCACCGACGGCTACGTCGAGGTGACCGAGACCATCGAACTACGGTTCGGCTCGTCCTCGGGTCGCCACGGGCTGGAAAGAACCCTGATCACCCGGGAGCCGGACGGCGACCAGCACGACGTGGTCTACAAGATCGACAACATCGCGGTCAGCAGCCCGTCGCCCGGTGTCTCGACCGCGCTCGACACCAGTGACCAGGGCAGCGGCCGCAACACCTACACCCGGATCCGCGTCGGGTCTGCCGATCGGACGGTCACCAGCCCGACCGCCACCTACGTCCTCACCTACCGGGTGCAGGGCCTCTTGCGGAGCTCCCCGACCTACGACGAGCTGTACTGGGACCTGACCGGGTCGTCCATGCCAGCGATCACGGCTGCCAAGGCCAGCATCACGGTGCCGGGAGGGGTGCAGGCTGTGACCTGCTCGGTGGCGGCTCCCGGCAGCCAGGGGCCGTGTACGAGCTCTGTCGTCGACGCCACCGGGGTCGCGCAGTATGCAGCGTCCAGCATTCCCACCGGTGAGCTGCTCACTGTCTCCGCGAAGATCGCTTCCGGCCTGGTCACGAACAACACGCCGATCCAGGTGGAGAACGCCGACACGGCAAGCGCCCGCGATGGAGCCATTGCACTGGCCGGCTCGACCGCCGTTGCGGGGGCCGTCCCCTTCCTGGGCTGGTTGTACCTGCGGCGCCGTACCCGCGACTTCCGCTACGCCGGGATGCCTCCGGGCACGTTCCCGCCGGCCGACCGGACGGCGGAGGAGGTGCCGTCGGATCCGAAGATGGAGATTCCGGTCTCCTTCGCCCCGCCGCAGCTTCCCGTCGCGGACGCCGGCCTGCTGATCGACGGTGAGACCCAGGTGCGCGACACCACGGCAACCCTGGTCAGCCTTGCCGTGAACGGTGCCATCCAGCTGCGCAGCGACGGCCAGCAGCAGGTACGTCTCATCGACCCCGAACGTGCCCCGGACGACCTGGCTCACAGCCTCCTGATCTCGCTGTTCCCCGAGGGCACACCGGCGGGGACGGAGGTGGATCTCGGCACCCCCGGGACCCTGACCGCCGCTCACGCAATGGTGGGGACGCTCGTCCTTGACAGAGCGCGGGCAGCGGGTGTCTTCGCGCGGGAACCGGGAGGCAGCGCCGGAGTCAGCTTCGGCATCGGCGGGATGTTCTTCCCGGTGGTGATGCTCGGCGTCTTCGGCTTCAGCTTCCTCGGAGGCGTGATGCTGTTCTTCCTGCCGCTGCTGATCGCCGCGGTGGTGACGTGGACGGTGGTGCGCCGGAAGCTGAGCCGGGGCCAGCGCACTGCGTACGGCCGCGCGCTCACCGATCAGGTGGAGGGATTCCGCACCTACTTGGCGACGGCTGAGGCAGAGCAGCTCCGGTTCGAGGAGGGCGAGGACATTTTCAGCCGGTACCTGCCCTGGGCAATAATGTTCGACCTCACCGAACGGTGGACGAGGGTCTGCCAGCGGCTCGTGGAGCTCGGACGCATCCCCGCGGCCGCGCCGGGCTGGTACTACGGCAACTACTGGAGCATGAACTCCTTCGGCTCCCAGATCAACGACTTCAGCTCGTCCGTGGCCGGCTCGGTGGCCTCACCACCGTCCACGAGTGATACCGGGTTCGGTAGCGGGGGATCGTCCTTCAGCGGCGGTGGCGGCTTCTCCGGCGGTGGTGGCGGCGGAGGCGGCGGAGGGAGCTGGTAGCCCGCTCCGGCGCCCCGGGCGACTGGCGACGCTACACGTTGGTCGGGACGCTACCGGTAGACACGGGTAGCGTCCCGACGTTTGTGTAGCGAGGCGTGACGACCGCGTAGCGAGGCGGACCTTGTCGTGGTGAGGTGGGGGCTACTTCACGCCCACCAGGTCACAGACGAAGATCAGGGTCTCGCCCGGACCGATGACGCCGCCGGCGCCACGGTCGCCGTAGGCCAGCTGTGGCGGGATCACGAGGCGGCGACGTCCGCCGACCTTCATGCCGACAAGGCCGTTGTCCCAGCCGGTGATGACGCGGCGCGCGCCCAGCGGGAAGACCAGCGGGTCGCCACGGTCGTAGCTGGAGTCGAACTCTTCACCACTGGAGTACGCGACGCCGACGTAGTGCACGGCGACGGTCTTGCCAGCGACGGCCTCGGGACCCGAGCCCTCCTCGAGGTCGATGATCTGCAGGTCCGTTGGCGCGAGACCCTCTTGCGGGTCGACGAATGGTTTTTCCATGCCCGGCACCCTACCCGGCCTGACCGATTCGGTGGCGGTCGGCCTGACGCGTACACTGGAGAGACCGGGCGGTGAGAGCCTCCCGGCACAACTCAACAGGGGGTGACTGGTTTCGACTTGGGACGGTAGTCCCAGGCGAAGCGGGCCGAGGATCCGAGGACATCTCGTTAACGACTCTCGGAAAACTACAAGTGCCGATTCCAATCGCACTGACTTCGCTCTCGCTGCCTGAGCAGTGATCGAAGGGTCAGCCCGGATGCGCCTTCCGTCCGGTAGCTGGCCTCATCTAGAAGGCTTACCGAACTAACCTCGTTCCAGGGTTAGCGTAGGGAAATTCATGGAACTGGGCTTGTTCACCACGTGCCGACGCGAGGGTGAGAGCCAAGTAGAACGCCTAGTCGGCTGCGCCCGGAGAAGTCCTGGTTCACCGCTTGAGGACGCGGGTTCGATTCCCGCCACCTCCACCCCTGTGGGTTCGTCTCATGACGAACCCGGTTGACTGCGAAAGGGCAGCCCTCCGCCTCGGCGGGTGGCTGCCCTTTCTGGAACTTCCGCGTGGAAGACTGGACGCCGGGAGGTGCGATGACCAGTTTCGGGGTGGGCGACCTGCTGGTCGCCGGCGTCGGAGTCAGCGATGGCGTCTTCGACGGTGCCGTCGTGCTGCTGCTCGACGCGGACGAGGCCGGGACGGTTGGCGTGGTGCTGAACCGGGTCGCTGAGATCGAGCTCTCTGACGCCCTGCCGGCGTGGGCGAAGCTGGTCAGTGAGCCGCAGGCCCTGTTCGACGGTGGGCCAGTCTCCCAGCAGGGCGCGGTGTGCCTTGCCGAGCCGTTTTCACTGAGCGAGGAACCGCCGGGTTGGCGCCCTGTGTTCGACCGCGTCGGCCTGCTTAATCTCGACACCCCCGTGGAGATCGCCGAGGGCGCCTATCGTCAGCTGCGCATCTTCGCCGGCTATGCGGGGTGGGACGCCGGCCAGCTGGAGCGCGAACTGGAGTTCGAGATGTGGCATGTGGTCCCTGCCCTGACCGAGGACGTGTTCGATTCCAGCCCCGAAGACCTGTGGCGCAGGGTGCTGCGACGCCAGGGCGGAGAGCTCGGACTGCTCTCCACCTGGACCAGTTCTGCCGAACTCAACTGAGTGGATCAGGCGGCACTGCCGACCCCGGTACTATCAAAACCACGCACTAGGAATAGGGAGGGAAGTTGTTGAGCGAGGCGCCTCGGAGTTCATCCCCGCGGATCCTGGTGGTCGACGATGACGAAGCCCTCTCCGAAATGCTGCACATCGTGCTCGGCTCGGAAGGATTCGACGCCCGCCTGTGCCACACGGGCGACGCCGCCGTTGGGGTGTTCCGCGACTACCATCCCGACCTCGTGCTCCTCGACCTGATGCTCCCCGGACGCGACGGCGTCGATGTGTGCCGCGAAATCCGGGCCGAATCCGGCGTCCCTATCGTCATGCTCACAGCCAAGAGCGACACCATCGATGTGGTCGATGGCCTCGCCGCCGGCGCCGACGACTACGTCGCCAAGCCGTTCAAGACCCAGGAACTGATCGCGCGCATCAAGACCCGGCTACGCCGTCACGTCACGCCTGATTCCGACGTCGACAGCCTGCGCATCGGCGACCTGGTGATCCGGGTCAACGAGCACACCGTCCGCCGCGGTGACACCGAGATCACACTCACACCACTGGAGTTCGACCTGCTGCTGGCCCTGGCCCGCCGACCCCGCCAGGCCTTCACCCGCGAGGTGCTGCTGGAGGAGGTCTGGGGCTACCGGCATGCCAGCGACACGCGACTGGTGAACGTTCACGTGCAGCGGCTGCGTTCGAAGATCGAGCAGGACCCGGAGAAACCCGAGATCATCGTGACAGTGCGCGGCGTCGGCTACCGGGCCGGGGAATCCAAGCCGGCCTGATGAAGGGCTGGGCGCCGTTCCGGTTGTGGGCCAGGTCCCTGCCGTTCCGGGTCGTGGTGAGCACCCTTGCCGCAGCATTCGTGATCCTCGTCGCCACCGGCTGGTTCCTGATGGACCAGTCGAGCCGTGGCATCCTCGCCGGGAAGACCCAGGCCAGCGTCGCTGAAGCGTCCTCTGTCGTGTCGACCATGCGGCGCGACCTTTCCACCACCGACCTGCGCACGACGTCGGCAAGCGAGCGCATCAGCCGGTTGGTCAGGGAAGCCGCCAACCGCGGGCAGGTCGGCAACCAGTACTTCGTGGTTGTGGAGACCCCGATCTCCCAGATCGGCACCGCGGGGGTCGCTGCGGCCAGCATCCCTGACAGCATCCGGTCGGCCGTCGGAATCGGGGACGGCCTGTGGAGCACCCCGACAATGATCCGGTTCACCGATTCGCGGGTGGAGGAGCCTGGCCTTGTGGTGGCGGCGACCCTCGACGTGCCCGGGCAGGCGCCTTACCCGATCTTCTTCCTCTTCTCGACCAGCCAGGAGCGTCAGACGCTCGCCGTGGTGCAGCAGGCCGCCCTCGCCACCGGCGTCTTCCTGCTCGCCGGCCTCACCATCACCGTCTACCTGACCTCGCTGCAGGTACTGCGCCCGGTGCGCCTGGCCCGGCTCGCTGCCGAACGGCTGGCGGCCGGGCACCTGGACGACCGAATGGCCGTCGTCGGCACAGAGGACCTTGCCGGCCTGGCCCGCTCGATGAACCACATGGCCGAGGAGTTGGACAAGAAGATCACCCAGCTGCAGAACCTCTCGCTCGTACAGCAACGGTTCGTCTCCGACGTCTCCCACGAACTGCGGACGCCGCTGACGACGATCCGCATGGCCGCAGAGGTGCTGCACGCCCACCGGTCGGCCTTTGACACCGCCTCCGGTCGGTCGAGCGAGCTGCTCTCGGCCGAGCTCGACCGGTTCGAGGAGTTGCTCACCGACCTGCTGGAGATCTCCCGCTTCGACGCGGGCGCAGCAGAGCTCGCGATCGACGACATCGACCTGGCCGTGCTCGCCGGCGAAGAGGTGGACGCGCTGCGCCGCTTCGCCGAGCAGTCGGGCACGGTGATGGTGCTCGACGCCGACACCCGCTGCGTCGCGGAGGTGGACGGCCGCCGCATCCGGCGCATCCTCCGCAACCTGATCACCAACGCCATCGAGCATGGCGAGGGCCGGCCGATCACCGTCCATGTTCGCGGGGACGAGCAGGGCGTGGCGATCGCCGTCCGCGACCATGGTGTCGGCTTCTCTGCGGCGGAGGCGGGACAGGTGTTCAACCGATTCTGGCGCGCCGACCCGTCCCGCGGACGCCGCGTCGGCGGCACCGGCCTCGGACTGTCGATCGCGCTCGAGGACGCACGACTGCACGGCGGGTGGCTCACCGCCTGGGGTCGTCCAGGCCTCGGCGCACAATTCCGGCTCACCGTTCCCCGCCGGGCGGGTGAAACCTTGCACGGTTCGCCGTGGCCAGTGGTTCCTCCCGACCTGAAGGAGGTGACGAAGCTTGCGCTCAACTAACTGGCTCGCCGCCCCGGTCGCGCTCGTGCTGGCCCTCACCGGCTGTGCGACCGTGCCGACCAGCGGACCGGTCGACTACCACACGCCGCATGCCCCGAACGTGAACTCCGGCGTGCACGTCGACCCGCTGCCTCCCGCCAACGGCGCCTCCCAGCTGCTGGTGGTCGAGGGCTTCCTGCACGCCATGGGCGTCTACCAGCCCAGCTACGGCGTCGCGCGGCAGTACCTCACCTCGACGGCGAGCGAGAGCTGGCACCCCGAGTCGGGAGTCGAGGTGTACACCGAGAGCGACCAGCTGGTGGAGAGCGACCAGGGCGTCGCGCTCTCCTACGTGAAGGTCGGCAGCGTGGATGCCGTCGGCATCTACCTCTCGGACAACACCAACAAGCGCTACATCTTCGAACTGGCCAAGGATTCGGCCGGGCAATGGCGGATCGCCAACCCGCCGGCGGGCCTGATGGTCTCGCGGTACATGTTCACCACCAATTACACCGCGGTGAATCTGCACTTCCTGAATGCCGCCGGCGACGTGCTCGTGCCTGACCCGCGGTTCTTCGCCTCGGGGGACCAGACTCCGGCAGCTGTCGTGCGGGCGCAGCTCGACGGACCGTCGGCCTGGCTGGGACCGGTGGTCCAGAAGGTCGCCACCGCCGACGTGGGGGTGGACGGGGTCACGATCCAGGCCGACGGCGTTGTTGACGTCCGCCTCGCCGCCGCTGCCGGAGCGCTCTCGCTCGAACAGCGCAAGGCGCTCCTGGCCGAACTGGCCTACACAATGACCGGGCTGAGCGAGGTCACCGCCGCCCAGGTCAGCGCTGGCGGGCAGCCGTGGAAATCCGACTTCGGCACCTTGCAAGTGGGGCCGCAGACGTTCGCGAGCCTTTCCCCGACCAACATGTCGGCGCCGCGTGTGCTGTTCACGGTCTCCGACGAGAAGCTCAAGCGGCTGCGTGACCCGTCGCAGTGGGACGACCTGGTCGATGTGGAGACCAGTATCGAGAAGCCCGAGCAGATCGCTGTGCGCAGCGATCTGGGCGAGGTGGCTGCGGTCACCGGCTCGGGGACTCAGCTCCAGACGGCGCCCATTGGCTCGGGCAAGCCGAAAGTCTTGCGGGTCGGCAGCGCACTGTTGCGGCCCGACTACGCCCGTAACGGGGAGTTGTGGTCCCTCGCCGCCTCCGGCCCCGACAGCCTGCGGGTGTACCGCGACGCGGCCGCGCAGAAGGTCGATGGGAGCGCGCTGCCGAACGGCACGGTGGTCGCGGCCAAACTCTCCCAGGACGGCGCCCGGATCGCTGTGGCCCTGCGGCACGGGAACCGGACCGAGGTGGGGCTGGCCGTTGTGGCGCGCACCCAGGGCGCGATACGGCTGACCGGGTGGCACGCCATCGACCTCACCATGAACGCCGGCTCGGCCGGGCGGGCGATCGACGTGGGCTGGGTGTCGCAAACCGCTCTGGCCGTCCTCCAGGTGGGCACGGCCGGACAGACCAGCGTCATCCAGGTCAGCCAGGACGGCGCCGCTGCCACCGACATCGGGCCGAACAACTCCGGCAGCCTCGAGCAGCTGGCCGTCATGCCGCAGCGCACATCGGTGGCCCTGGATTCCGGCGGCGGGGCCTACCGCTTCGACGGTGAGTTCAACTGGACGCTGTCCCTCACCACTGTGGACGCGATGACCTACTCGGGCTGAGGCTGTGGACGCCTGAACGCCCCCGGGGTTCACAGCCGAGGATCGGACTGTGCGAACCGGTGACGTGGCGGCCCGACTGGCAGAACTGGCGCTCGGAGCCCGCTGTCCGGGCTGTGGCGCACCCGGCATGGGAGCCTGTGCCGCCTGCGCGGCCGCACTCAGAAGCGTCCTGCCGTTCGGCGTCGGCGGGCTCCCTGACGGCTTGCCGCCCGTGGTCGCAGCCGGGGCCTACGCAGACACCCTGCGGAAGGTGCTGCTGGCTGCCAAGGAGCGCAACGCGCTGGGCCTGCTGCCGTTGCTGGGCGGACGCCTGGCGGCTGCGGTCGCCCGACTGGTGCTGGATGCCGGGCCGGTTTCTTCACTTGTCCTGGTGCCCGTGCCATCTGCGCCGGCGCAGATGGCCGCACGTGGCGTCGACCTGACCGCGTCCCTTGCCCGGTCAGCCGGCGTCCGGCTGCGCTCGGCAGGGCTGGGTGTCCGCGTCCATCGTGGGTTGGCGCTGGCCCGTAGGCCGGAGGACCAGGCCGGGCTCGACAGGATCCAGCGACTGGCGAACCTCGCCGAGGCGTTCCGGCCGGTTGGCGTCGACGCGTCCGGTCCGGTGGTTGTGGTCGACGACATCGTCACGACCGGGGCGACGCTGGCAGAAGCCGTCCGCGCCTGCCGACTGGGCGGCGGGCACGTGATCGGGGGCGCGGTGGTCGCCGCAACCATGCGAGGAGGGGGCGCCCGGTGAACCGGACGCCCCCACGGGGTGTTGGAAAACTTGGTTGTCTCAGACGGCCGTAGCGCCGCTCTCGCCGGTGCGGACACGGACGACGGTGTCGACCGGGATGATCCACACCTTGCCGTCCCCGACCTGCCCGCTGCGGGCTGCCTGGACGATCACGCCGGTGAGAGCCTCGGCCTCTCCGTCTTCAACGAGGACCTCGAGACGGACCTTGGTGATGAAGTCGATGGTGTACTCCTCGCCGCGGTAGACCTCGACGTGTCCGCGCTGCCGTCCGTAGCCGGACACCTCGCTGATCGTCATGCCGCCCACGCCGTGGCGCACCAGGGCCTTCTGTACGGTCTCCAGCATTTCGGGCTGGATGATGGCCGTTACGAGCTTCACTTGCTTGCTCCCGTCTTTTCGGTCGCCGGCAGGTCGTCCATGGTCAGGACGAGGGTGCGCTGGACCTTGTTGGTGTAGTACACCGGGCTGAGGTCATAGCCGGCCTCGGAGTGCTCGGCCAGGTCGATCCCGCTGAGCTCGTCGACCGCGCTGACCCGCCAACCGACGGTCTTCTTGATCAGCAGGGCGATCAGGTAGCTCACCACGAAGGCGTAAGCCATCACCGCGAAGGCTCCGACAGCCTGCCGCCACAGCTGGTCGAGACCGCCGCCGTAGAACAGTCCGGCCTTGCCAGCCGGGCTGCCCGGGTCGGCGAAGAAGCCGATCAGCAGGGTGCCCGCCATGCCACCGACGAAGTGGACGCCGACCACGTCGAGCGAGTCGTCGTAGCCCCACTTGTACTTGAGGCCAACGGCGTAGGCACAGGCGACGCTTGCCAGGAGGCCGACAGCGATGGCACCGAGCGGGCTGACCGAACCGGCAGCCGGGGTGATCGCAACCAGGCCGGCAACCACACCGGAGGCGGCGCCGAGGGAGGTCGGGTGACCGTCGCGCAGCTTCTCAACCCCGAGCCAACCCAGCATGGCCGCAGCGGTCGCAGCGAGGGTGTTGACCCAGGCAACGGCGGCCGATGTGCCGGCGGAGAGTGCAGAGCCGGCGTTGAACCCGAACCAGCCGAACCACAGCAGGCCGGCGCCCAGCATGACCAGGGTCATGTTGTGCGGGCGCATCGGCTTGGTACCGAACCCGATCCGCGGGCCGAGCACAAGGGCCAGCGCCAGCGCCGAGATACCGGCGTTGATGTGGATGGCCGTCCCACCTGCGAAGTCGAGGGCACCGAGCCAGTTGGCGATCCAGCCGCCGTGCACGCCGGTGTAGCCGTCGAAGGAGAACACCCAGCCGGCCACCGGGAAGTAGACCAGCACGCCCCACAGGATCGTGAACAGCGTCCACGCGCCGAAGGAGGCCCGATCGGCGATCGCGCCGGAGACCAGGGCCACCGCGATGATCGCGAAGCAGGCCTGGAAGGCAACGAAAGCCAGGGCCGGGACGGTGCCCGCCGCGGCGTCAGGGCTCATCAAGCCCTGCAAGCCGGCGAAGTCGAACGGATTGCCGAGGATCCCGAAGAAGGTCGGGCCATCGGGCCTGTTCGCAGCCACGTCGAAGCCTATGGAGTTACCGAACGCCATGCTGTAACCGAACAGCACCCAGAGCACACCGATGGTTCCCATCGAAATGAAGCTCATCATCATCATGTTCAGGACACCCTTGGCCCTGACCATGCCGCCGTAGAAGAAC
>JADGPA010000161.1 GCA_017882685.1 Propionibacteriaceae bacterium
CGCAGACCGATCTTCGTGTTCTTGCCGTAGATCTCACTGGTCGAGGCGACCAGGATCCGGGCGCGGTGCCGATGCGCGCTGGCGACGACGTTCTCCGTCCCGTGCAGGTTGGTGCGCAGGCTCTCCAACGTCTTGTCCAGGATGGTGAACGTCCCGACGGCCGCGGCGAGGTGATAGACGCTGTCGGCCTGCGCGACGAGCTCGTCGACCAGCGCCGCGTCGAGGATGGAGCCAATCACCAGCCGCAGCGACGGATGGTCGAGGACGCCGGCGAGGTTGCGTTCGCTGCCAGTGCTCAGGTCGTCCAGGACGATGACGTCCTCGCCGCTGTCGAGCAGGCTTTCCGTCAGGTGGGAGCCGATGAACCCGGCCCCCCCGGTTATCAGGGTCGTCATGTGTGTTTGCCTCCGAAGGTGGTGGCCGGTCAGGGCCGTCGGTGCCGCCGCGGCAGATCCGCGGGGGGCGAAGGGTGCGGTCGTGGCCGACATCAGCGAGGAATCAGCGAGACCAGCAGGGTGTGCCGGCTGCTCGGGCCGCCGGCTGTTCGAGCGTCAGCGTCCGGACACGGTTAGACCACCGCGCGGTGCGGGACCGCCTCGAAGCGGTAGGTCCCGTCGAGGACCCTCGGGCAGGCCTTCACCCACTGGTAGTCGAACCCGGGGTGCAGCGTGTGCATGACCGCCAGGTCCCAGTCCCGACCGTGCGGCTGTGGCTCGCTGGACAGCCGGCTGCCGTCGGGCAGGGTGATGTGCGGGATCAGCGGGTCGTGGTAGGAGACCTCGGCGCCGCGTCGCTTGAGCTCGACGAGGATCTCCAGCGCGGAGGACTCCCGCAGGTCCTGCACGCCCGGCTTGTAGCTGACCCCGACGACGAGCACCCGGGAACCCCGCAGGCCGCGGGCCGCGTCGGAGAGCACTTCCCCGGCGCGGTCCACCACGTGCTTGGGGCGGGCCGCGATGGAGGCCATCGCGGTTTCGGTGATCGGGGCGTTGCGCCGCAGCCGACGCAGCTGCCAGAGCAGGTAGTGCGGGTCGCAGGGAATGCAGTGCCCGCCCACACCCGGACCGGGGAAGCTGGCCAGGAAACCGTAAGGCTTGGTCGCCGCTGCCAGCGTCACCTCGATCGGGTCGAGGGACATGGTCCCGCAGATCTCCGCGAACTCGTTGGCCAGGGCCAGGGTGACCGCTCGGAAGGTGTTCTCATAGAGCTTGGTCATCTCCGCCGCCTCCGGCGAGCTCACCGGGTGGACGCTGCTCGTCAGACGCTGCAAGACCTCAGTCGCCCGCGCCGTGCACTCGGCGCTCACGCCGCCGACGACCCGCGGTGTGGCGTGCTGGGTGTGGTTGGGTACGCCCGGGTCGATCCGTTCCGGGCTGAATGCGACGTAGATGTCGGTGCCGATGGTGAACCCGCGCTTCTCCAACGGCTCGGCGAGCAGTTCACGGGCGGTCCCGGCGAAGCTGGTGGACGTCAAGATGATCGTCTGGCCCGGCCGGGCGTGTTCCACCACGGCACGGCAGGCGGAACTCAGCGGCCGCAGGTGCGGGGTCAGATGCCGATCCAGTGGCGTCGGCACGCAGATGATCACAGCGTCGGCCATGGCGACGTCGGCAGCGTCGTCGGTGAGGTGGAAATCCGTATCCGTCAGCGCATCGCCGAGGCGTTCCTGATCGGCCGCCACCAGGTCCACCGTGCCCGCGCGGATGGCGGCCAGCCGGTGCCCACTCACGTCGATGCCGAAGACCGTCAGTGAGCTGTCGTGCAGCCCCAGGGCCGTCGGAAGACCGACATACCCCAATCCGACGATGGCGACCGAGCGAAGCGTTCCCCGCTCCGGCAGGACCGCCAGCTGAGCCGGCGAATCCTGAGGCTGTGCTGCTCGTCCGTTCTCGGACACGGCATAGACGGCGTGCGTCACGTCGCTCCCCCCTGGAAGGCGTATGGATGAACCCAGCAGTGGCGCATTCGCGCGTTGGACGACAGATCCGTCCGACATCTCGCGATCGCCCGCCGCATCGGCGTAGGCCAAGTATCCACACAAATGTCCGTCTATGCCCTATACGAGGCTCACTTCACGCTATTGGCCCAGTATCAGATGCATACCCCGTCTCTGCCTTATAACCGACCCGATGTCCATCTCATAGGGCCAAACGGGCTAGTCGATGGGGTGAACCTCAACGTCGGGAAAGCCAACGGACGTGCACCGGATGAGGGGAATAGCCTTGTTTCGGCAGTCGACGCGCCCTCAGTCTCTTCCGTCACCTATATGGAGTATTGCCTGGTGTAGGCGATTTGATGGTAGCGTCCGTCCGCAGGAGCTCGGACCTGCCTGACCGGTCCTCAGAGGTCCCACCCACACCCATTCGGCTTTGGGTGATGGTTCGCGTTCCGCATCTCACGACATCCGCCATTGCGGCGGTCGAATAGGGGGAAACATCTTCATGTTCACGCAACGCAGGGGCCACGCATCGGCCTCCCTGTCCGGGCGGTGGAGGCGGTCCGCGCTGAGCCTGCTCGCCATCGTCGCGCTCTTCGGCATCGGCCTGGTGACGCAGCGCGCCGCTGCGGCGGCTCCCCCGACGGTCGTCTCGTTGACCTTCGATGACGGCAACGCCGATCAGATGAACGCGGTGCCGATCCTTCAACAGGCCGGCATGAAGGGCACCTTCTACATCATCAGCGGCGTGGTCGGCGCGCCGAACTACGTGACGCTGGCCAACCTTTCCACCATCGCCGCGGCCGGGAACGAGATCGGCGGCCACACCGTGACCCACCCGGACCTGACCACCGTGCCGTCGGACGAGGTCCAGCGGCAGGTCTGCAACTCCCGGGTGGCCCTGAGCAACTGGGGCTTCCGGGTCACCTCCTTCGCCTACCCGTACGCAGCGCTCAACGCCAACACCGAGACGGTGGTGAAGAACTGCGGCTACAACAGCGCTCGCAGCCTTGGCGACATCAAATCGGCGCACAGCGACCCCGGCGTCTCGGCTCTCGCGGGGACCGTCCCACCCGCGGACCCGTACAACCTCGCCGCGGTCGACGAGATCGACAGCACCTGGACGCTGGCCCAGATGGAATCAGTCGTCACCACCGCCGAGCGGCGGGGCGGCTGGGTGCCGTTCACGATCCACCACGTCTGCCCCGGCTCCGTCACAAACTGCGGCGACGGCCTGTCGATCTCCTCCACCCAGCTGACCAGTTTCCTGACCTGGCTGAAGACGCGACCCACCACCACCAGCGTGAAGACCGTGGACCAGGTGATCGGCGGAACCGTCAAGCCGCTCGTGTCCGGACCGCCGGCCACCACCACCACCACCCTGGCCAACCCCTCATTGGAAACGGCCGGCACCCCGCCCTTCCCGCAGTGCTGGTTCCCCGGCGGGTACGGCACCAACACGCCGACCTGGACCAGGCCCAACACCGGCGCACACACCGGCACCTACAGCCAGCAGCTCGACCTCAGCGGCTACTCCTCCGGGGACGCCAAACTCCTACCCACCTTCGACCTCGGCTCCTGCTCCCCGGCCATAGCCCCGGGACGCACCTACACCCTCGGCGCCTGGTATAAGTCCAGTGCCGTGACCCAGTTCGCGCTCTACTACCGCAACACCGCCGGCGCCTGGGCCTACTGGACCTCCAGCCCCTGGTTCGCGGCCGCACCAACGACCTGGACACAGGCGACCTGGACGACACCGGCCGCCCCGGCCGACGCGGCCGGGATCAGCTTCGGGCTGAACGCGTTCGCGAATGGCTCGCTCACCACCGACGACTACAGCATCGTCCCCGTCGCGACTGCAGCGAGCGCCGCCACCGCGGCGACCGCGGTAGGACCGACCGTGGCCGCCGCCCGCGCCGCGGCCGACGCGAGCGCCACACCGGCAGGGCCGACCGTGGCCGCCGCGAGGAAAGCCCAGCCGCCGGACAAGGGCCACCCCCACCACCGGCACTTCAGCAAAAACAACCGGGGGTACGTGCCCGGTGGAAAGAGCCTCCGGCCGGGGCAGCGCATCGCGGTGCCGTTCCTACCGGACTAGCCGGTCCGCTGCACAGCGGAAATCCACCCCTCAGGTGCGGGTGTCGTCGCGAGTCGGCGTCACCCGCACCTGTGCGCCGCCGACTTCCGTAGGCGCTGCAGTCCTTCCGGCACCATCGCCGCCCAACCCGCGGCGGCACGCCCTTGAGGTGTCCACCTCAGCAAGGAAGCGCACTTCCGCCTTCGCTGAGTCCGCGCCCTCCCCTGATCGACTGCGCGGCCGCTCACCCCCCGGACGGCCGCGCCGTCTTCATATTCGATGCCAGCACTCGGGAAGGACCACCCGCCATGTTCGGATTAGCCGACTGTGTAGGACACCGGTCCGCCCTCGCCGTGCTGGCCGACGGAACCCTGTTCAGCCGAAAGCTCGCGGACAAGCAGCTGGCCTCTGTGGCACCGCCCACCACGCCGGTCCCCTCACGAAGACGCGATCGAAGGC
>JADGPA010000162.1 GCA_017882685.1 Propionibacteriaceae bacterium
AGGCGAAGGCCGGACCAAGTATGAGTTGGTCCGGCCTTCAGGTTCGTCCGGGTCGAACGACTCCCGAACCCGGCAGCCCAGCTGGCCCCACCCCCCGTCCGGGGGCTCCTGCGGATTGCTCCGCCGGCTGAGGACCTCGATTGCTGTCCGGCCGCTGATTCGGTCTTCCGTTCCCTTTCGGGGCCGGCTCCGTCATCGGCGTAGGACAGTTCTACGCCCGGGCGCAGTTGTGCGCAAGGGGTTTTCCGAAGATTCCCGGGGAACTTTCCCGGGGCCCTGTCACAAGCGTTCACGCACGTCCCAAGTGCACCGCCAACGGCGGGTCGACGGTGAGAAAAGCCGGACCAACTCATACCTGGTCCGGCCTGTGGCCCAGTCTGTCCGGTCAACGACCGAACCCTGGGGAGCGACACGCGGCGGCGCCGCAGAAGGTCGGCGGGGAGGCTTTTTGAACCCCCTTCCACGGCGCATGATCCCGAGTAGGGTGTCGTTATCCGGCCCCTCCCGGGGGCCGTTCGAACCACTGAGTGGAACGAGGTCTGCATGATCGAACAGAGCCAGGGCGACACTCTCGTGAACCCTGTGGACACCACCGTCACTGTCAGCCGGTCGGTGTCCCAGCCTGTCAAGGAAATCTGGAAACTGCTGGTGACCCGCGAGGGTGCCGAGGCTCTGCTCGGGTCCGGCGGCGAACTCGGCGACAAGGGTGACAGCTGGCACGCAGCGGACGGCACCTTTGGCGTCATCCGGTCCTACCACCCGCTGGAGCAGATCCGCTTCAGCTGGCACGCCGCAGAGGAGGCCCCGAAGACCATCGTCGAGGTCGACCTGTCTGCGGCTGAGGATGGCACGAAGGTGGAGATCCGCCACGAGCACATCCCGGCGTACTTCGACGCCAGCGCTCTGACCCACAAGTGGGAGCAGGCGCTGGAGAAACTGGCCGCAGCCGCAGGCTAGGCCCGGACTTCGGCTCCGGTCCGCAACGTCGCGGGCCGGAACCCAGTCCACAGGTCCGACGCCGCTCGCTCCGTACGAACCGCTGGGTCCCGGATGGTTCCGGAAGCCGCTCAGCCGACCGTCGCGTACCGCGTCGCAGCTCTCGCCCGCGCCTTGGCAGCCTCTTCCTCGCGATTCTTCGCCGGGGCAGAACTTGTCAGGTGGTCGAGCAGATGGTCGGTGGCGTGCGCGATCGCAGCCACCGCCTCGTCGAACGTCTCCTGGTTGGCCCGCGAGGGACGTGTGGTGCCGGCGACCTTGCGGACGTATTGCAGGGCTGCGGCGTTCACCTCATCGTTGGTGGCCGGCGGATCGAAGTTGTGCAGGGTGTGGATGTTACGACACATGCGGGCGAGGCTAACCCGAACCCGGTCCCCGACCAACCATCACGGCGTCGGTTGTTCTTACACCTTCACTCGCCCGGTGGCGGGTTGGTGGAGGAGCGGTGGATGATCGTGCACGGCTCGAAGGTACGCGCAGGGAGCTGACCGATCGTGCCCTCGAGGGTGTGCTGGGCGGCGATCCGGCCCATCTCGTAGAAGGGGATGCGGACGGTGGTCAGCGCCGGCGCAAGGTCGGCCGCGATCGGCTCGTCGTCGTAGCCGACAACGGAGACGTCGTCGGGGATCCGCACGCCCAGTCGCGCGAGGGCGAGGTAGGCGCCGGTGGCCATCTGGTCGTTGCCGAACAGCAGGGCCGTCGGCGGCTTCTTGCCGCGCATGACCCGCAACGTCAGCTCATACCCGCTGTCGATGCGGTAGTTGCCCAGGTAGACCGGGTGGCGATCGGGGTCAAGTCCCGCGGCCTCCAGGCCCTCGCGGTAGCCCCTGATGCGCATCTTGGTCGCCCACGCGCCCTCACGTCCGGCGATGAAGGCGATGCGCTCGTGGCCCATGGCCAGCACGTGCTCCACGGCAGCGCGGCCGCCGGCCAGTTCGTCGGGAAGGATCGAAGGCAGGTGCCCGTCCGCGGTGAACGCGTTGACCAGCAGGATCGGCACGCTGCTGCCGCCGATGTCGGGGAACTCGACCTGACGGGTGCCCATGGCGGCGAAGATCAGCGCGTCCACCTGGCGGTCGAGCAGGTCGTGCACGGCCATGCGCAGCCGGGTGGGGTTGCGAGTGGTGTTCACCATCAGCAGCAGGGACCGCTGCTCCCAGGCAAGGTCGTGGATGCCGGCGATCATCGGGCCGGAGAACGGCTCGATGGCGATCTCGTCTGTGAGGAACCCGATGGTGCTGGTCTTGCCCAGCCGCAGGCTCTGCGCCGCGCGATTGGGGCGATAGTCGAGGTCGGCAACGGTGGCCAGGACGCGATCCCGCGTCGCCTTGCTGATCTTGGCGTCGCGCCCGTTGAGGATCAGCGAGACCGTGGTGGGGGACACGCCTGCAGCCCGGCTCACATCGGCCATCGTTGGCCGGGCCGTTTCCTGCTGCGGATGCTTCATGGTTCTTCCGTGGTGGCGTCGCGGCCAGTTAACCGGCAGCCGGCCGAGCCGGTCAAGGTCGTGACGCCCGGCGCGCCTCAGCCGGGAGCGCGGCAGGTCACGCCGGTGGCGTGGATGGGGCAGTAACCTCCTGGGTTCTTTTCCAGGTACTGCTGGTGGTAGCGCTCTGCGTAGTAGAACGGCCCAGCCGGGAGAACCTCCGTGGTGATCGCGCCGTAGCCGACCCCGGAGAGCCGCGGCTGGTAGTCGGCGATCGCCGCGTGCGCGGCCGCGTCCTGCTCCGCATCGGTGACGTAGATCGCGGAACGGTACTGGGTGCCCTTGTCGTTGCCCTGACGCATGCCCTGGGTGGGGTCGTGGTTCTCGAGGAAGACCTTCAGCAGGGACCCGTAGGACACCAACTTCCGGTCGTAGACGACCATCACGGTCTCGGCGTGCCCGGTGGCGCCGGAGCACACCTCTTCATACGTCGGGTTGGGCGTGTATCCACCGGCGTACCCGACGGCTGTGGTGATGACGCCGTCGATCTGCCAGAACAGCTTTTCCGCACCCCAGAAGCACCCGAGCGCGAAGTGGGCCACCCCTGCGCCCTCCGGTACCTGGTCGATACGGGTGCCGAGCACCTCGTGGAAGGCGGGCCCCATCAGCAAGCCACGCTCCCGTCCGGGCAGGGCGACATCGGGGCTGATCATGTGTGACTTGGTTCCGAACACGTCCGTGCAAACGCTCGCGGCGTCCCCGGCATTCCGGCTCACGCGAGCTGCCAGTCGACGGGGGTGCCGCCCTGCGCCTCCAGCGCTGCGTTTGCCCGGCTGAACGGCCGCGACCCGAAGAACCCGGAGTGGGCCGACATCGGGGACGGGTGCGCAGAGGCGATCTGGGCGACGCCGGCCAACCGTGGGGCGAGCGACTGGGCGTCCCGGCCCCACAGGATGGCCACGAGCGGCCCGCCGCGGGCCGCGAGCGCCTCGATCGCGCATTCGGTGACTTCCTCCCAGCCCTTGCCGCGGTGCGAGCCTGGCGTTCCGGGGCGGACGGTGAGCACCCGGTTCAGCAGCAGCACCCCCTGGGTGAACCACGGCGTCAGGTCACCGGAGGCCACCGGCTCGATGCCCAGGTCGGCCTGCAGCTCGGCGTAGATGTTCACGAGGCTGCGGGGCAGTGGCCGCACATCAGGGGCGACGGAGAACGAGAGCCCAACAGGGTGGCCGGGGGTCGGATAGGGATCCTGCCCGACGATCAGCACCTTCACGTCGGCCAGGGGACGGGTGAACGCCCGCAGCACGTTCGGTCCGGCAGGGAGGTATTCGCGTCCCGCTGCCAATTCAGCCCGCAGGAAGTCGCCCATCCGTGCGATCACCGGCTCCACCGGGGCAAGGGCCTCGGCCCAGTCTGGAGCGACCAGCTCGGACAGTGGCTTCCTCACCCGAGCCACCCTAGTGGCCCTCCGCTCACCCCGTCCCGCCCATTCCTCGGGAGGGATCGGGGTCATGCCCGAGGAGGGCTGCGGCGCTCGCTGGCTACAGTGGCGGCGTGCTCACTCCCCGCTCGCGCCGTCCTGACCGGAACGACCAGGGGTCGCGGCTCCCACAGGGCCTGGTGACCGCCTCCGACTGGGCCTGGCGCGTGCTGGTCGTCGCCGGCTTCGTCGCGCTGTTGTGGTGGCTGCTGCAGTACTTCTCCGCCGTCGCGGTCCCGCTCGCCGTTGCGGTGCTGCTCACCGCGCTGCTGACCCCGCTCAACGGGCTGCTGCGAGGCTGGAACTGGCCGCCGGCCCTTGCCGCCGCCGGGTGCCTGCTCGTTATGGCGCTCGTGGTGGCCGGCGTGTTCCTCCTCGTCGGCGCCCAGATTGCGCGGGAATGGCCCGAGCTGTGGACGAAATCGCTGGAGGCCTTCCACACCCTGCTGAACTGGCTCGCGAGTGGGCCCCTGCACATCGACCAGGCACAGCTGGACGGCTTCCTGTCACAGGTCACCGACTGGTTCAACAACTCCAGCGCAGAACTGGCTGCCGCGGCCGCCCACGCCGGAGTGGGTGTGGGCCACTTCTTCGCGGGCCTGGCCATCGCCCTCATCGCCGCCTTCTTCTTCCTCGCCTCCGGACGCCAGATCTGGGCTGCCACCACCACGCTCGTTCCGCGCCATTACGAGGTCGCCACCGCCCGGGCCTCGCAGCGCGGGTGGGCCTCACTGGTCTCCTACATGCGCGCACAGGTGCTGGTGGCCCTCGTCGACGCCCTCGGCATCCTGATCGGCGCGCTCGCCCTCCAGCTCCCGATCCCGTGGGCGCTGTTCGCCCTGACCTTCGTGACTGCCTTCGTGCCGGTCATCGGCGCCGTCCTTGCCGGGACGGTCGCATGCGCACTCGCGCTCGTTACCCACGGACCGGCGAGCGCCCTGATCATGCTGGGCATCACGGTCGCCGTCATGGAGACCGAGGGGCACTTCCTCCAACCCATCCTGCTTGGACGGGCGGTGTCGCTGCACCCGCTCGCCGTCCTGATCGGCCTCGCCGTCGGCGCGACGCTGGCCGGCATCGTCGGTGCACTGCTGGTGATCCCGGTGCTGGCATTCAGCGTGGCCTTCATCAGGGGGCTCGACCCGTCGCGGTTCGATGCTGATCTGCAGGTCGAACTAAGAGAATAGAAAGTTCACCTTTCCTTTATGGAAAGTCGGACCTACACTAGGGGTCATGAGCACTCCTGATCTGGGTCCGATTCTTGAGGACCTGGCCGCCGGCCGTATCGACGCCTCCGAAGCCGCGCGCCGCATTGACGAGCTGAAGGCAGCCACGCCAGAGCCGAAGCCGGCCGAGCCGACCAACGAAGAACTGAAGGCAGAACCTGAGGACGAGGCCGCCGGCCGCCGCCAGTTCCCGCCCTACGCCCGTGAGGTGTTCGGCCAGCCCGGACACGAGTCGTCGTCGCCGGGCACGGGACGTCGCCGGCCGACCGGCAGCAAGGGCGTCGACCGCATCTCCGTGCACGCCGTCGGCAGGCGCGTCCGCATTGTCGGCGACCCCACTGTCGCCACCGCCTCCGCGGAGGGCCCGCACGTGCTGCGACGCAACGGCTCGGTCCTCGAGGTCACCAGCGATGGCGAGCTCGGCCCCAGCCTCGACGGGTTCAGCATCCTGCGGCCGCCGCGCAACTTCGACGAGCTGCGTGCGATGGGTCTGGGCAAGGAGCTGTACCTGCGCATCAACCCGGCCATCATCGTCGACGTCGAGGTGACCGCAGGCCACCTCACCTGCACCGACCTGCCCTACCTCGGCAAGGTGCGGGTCACCGCCGGCGGCGCGGAGCTGTCCGGCGTCGCCGAGGCCAACGACGTGCTGGTGCAGGCCGGTTCGGCCACCTTGAAGGGCACGATCACCACCGGCCGTTCACGCGTCCGGGTGGAGTCGGGCCAGCTGTCCATCGACCTGGCCGACGACTCCAACGTCACCGTCCGCGGTGAGGCGCAGCTCGGCAAGGTGAGCTGGAGCGGCGCCCACACCGGCCAGGTGGACGAGGTGGTGCTGGGCAACGGCTCTGCCCGCCTCGACGTCGGTGTCGTGATGGGCTGGGCGACGATCCAGGCCGGCAGCGCCCCCGCGGAACAGCGGTGACGACCGAACCGAAGTACCGGGCCCCGTCCGACTGCCCGGTCTGCGGCGGCGACCTGATCACCACCCGGCTCGGCTGCCGGAACTGCGGCTCCGAGCTGGCTGGGGAGTTCGGGCACTGCGACTTCTGCGCCCTCGAGGCGAGGGACGTCGAACTGTTGCGGGTCTTCCTCGCTTCGCGGGGCAACCTCCGCGAGGTGGAGAAGCACCTGGGCGTCTCCTACCCGACGGCACGGGCCCGCTTCACCGCGCTGCTGATGAAGCTGGGACTGGCCGGCGAGGCCGAACCGATCACGGCAATGACCCGCGAGCAGGTGCTCAGCGAGGTGGCCTCCGGCGCGTTGTCGCCGGCGGAAGCAGCAGAAGTGATCGCCCAGCTCGGCTAGGCGCCGAGGGTTCGATCAGGCGCCGAAGGCCTGGACCTTCGCGACGGTGACCTTGATCGTGCGGCCGTTGGGTGCCCGGTAGCCGACGGTGTCGCCCACCTTGTGGCCGAGGATCGCCGCGCCAAGCGGTGACTGTGGCGAGAACACCTCGACGTCGACCGAATCGTCCACGTCGATCAGCTCGCGCGAGCCGAGGAGGAACGTGTCCGTGTCTTTCTTGTCGCCGTCGTAGTACACGGTCACCTCTGCGCCGGGGGCGACTGCCTTCGCGCCGACGGGCGCCTCGCCCACCTGTGCGTTCTCGAGCATCGCGGTCAGTTGCCGGATGCGCGACTCCTGGTGGCCCTGCTCCTCGCGCGCAGCGTGGTAGCCGCCGTTCTCGCTGAGGTCGCCCTCTTCACGGGACTGGGCGATCTTCGCCGTCACGGTGGTCCTGCCGTCGGACTTGAGGTACTCGAGTTCGGCGGAGAGGCGGTCGAACGCCTCTTGGGTGAGCCAGGTGATGGGTTGGTCGGTCATGGTTTCAGGTTATCCGACTTCGGTCAGCCCTTCGTACGGCACGATTCCACCGCAGCGGTGGTGGCCCGCTTGAAGGTGCGTAATTCCAACCTCATCGTCGTCAAGCCGGTCCCGCCCGGGTCAACCTGGATCCGTGTCTCGCCCACTCGGTCGTAGCTGACCGCTTGCGCGTACAGCAGGCATTCGGCCCCCTGGGACGGGTCTGGCCGGTCGACAGTGACGGTGACGGCGATCGTGGTGTCGGAGCGGACCTCGAAAGCGTCCACCCGGGCGGTGATCGTGCCGGTGGCCCCGTAGCTCCCGGCCCAGACCAGCCACGACGCCCCTGCCGCTGCGATGGCGAGGGCCACAGGGATCCACCAGCGCCCGGAGCGCTGCGGCGGGTATCTGCGGGCCAGGCGGGCTGCGGCGTCGTCGGTCACGGCGTCCATTCTCCACTGCGCGGATTGGACGTACGGCCGACGGTGCCCAGAATGGGGGCATGAAGCTCCTCCATGTCCACGCCCACCCCGACGACGAGTCGAGCAAGGGTGCGGCCACCACGGCCTACTACGTGGCCAAGGGTGTCGAGGTGATGGTGGCCACGTGCACCGGCGGTGAGCGTGGCTCGATCCTGAACCCGAAGATGGACAGCCCGGACAACTGGGCGAACCTCGCAGAGCTGCGTCGTGCAGAGATGGAGAAGGCTGCAGCGATCCTTGGCATCCGCCAGGTGTGGCTCGGCTACGTCGACTCCGGGTTGCCGGAGGGCGATGAGGAACTGCCGCCGGAGGCGTTCGCGCGGCTCGACCCGGAGGTGGCCGCCGGGCCGCTGGTGAAAGTGATCCGCGAGTTCCGTCCCCAGGTGCTGACCACCTACGACGAGAACGGCGGCTACCCGCATCCCGACCACATCATGTGCCACCGCATCTCGATGGCCGCGGTGACCGCAGCGGCGGACCCGAAGGCCTGGCCCGAACACGGCGAGCCCTGGCAGGTGGCGAAGGTGTACTACGACCGCTCACTCCACCGGGGCCGGTTCAAGGCGCTCGACACCCTCATGCACGAATCCGGGCTGGGCACTCCGTACTCGGAGTGGTTGCGAGAGCGCCCCGAGCAGGAGATCGAGCGGCGGCTGACCACCTTCGTGCCGTGCGCTGAGTACTTTGCCGTCCGCAATGACGCCCTGCGCGCCCACGCCACCCAGATCGACCCGGACGGCTGGTGGTTCGCCGTGCCGCTGGAGGTACAGCAGGCCGGCTGGCCGACCGAGGACTTCGAGCTGGTGCGCTCGACGGTGCCGGTGACGCTGCCCGAGTCCGACCTGTTCGCCGGGCTGCCGGGCGACGCCGGGGCTAGCCTTGACTCATGGTGCTACTCGATCTAGTTCCGGGGCCGGCCACGCCGTCCTGGCTGCCGCTGTTGATGGTGGTGGTCCTGCTGGGCCTGATCGGCTTCCTCTACTGGAGCATGCGCCGCAACCTGAACCGCATCGACTTCGACGAGAACGAGACGGCCGCTCCGGTAGCCACCCCGCCGGACTCACCGGTGTCGCCGCTGGAGTAGCCGCAACCGGCGCTGACCTATGCTGCCGGGTGTGAATCGCCTAGCTGAGGCCACGTCCCCCTACCTGCGGATGCATGCCGACAACCCGATCGACTGGCGCGAATGGGGTGCGGAAGCGCTGGCGGAGGCCCGGGCGAGCGACCGTCCGATCCTGCTGTCGGTGGGCTACGCTGCCTGTCACTGGTGCCATGTGATGGCGCACGAGTCGTTTTCGGACCCGGACGTCGCCGCGCTGGTGAACCCCAACTTCGTCGCCATCAAGGTCGACCGCGAGGAGCGCCCCGACCTGGACGCGGTGTACATGTTGGCCACCCAGGCGCTCACCGGCTCCGGCGGGTGGCCGATGACGGTCTTCCTCACCCCCGAGGGCCTGCCGTTCTTCGCCGGCACCTACTACCCGCCCGTGCGCACCGGCGGAATGCCATCGTTCACGGAGGTCGTCACGGCCATCGACACCCCCTGGCGGGAACGCCGCGACGAGGC
>JADGPA010000163.1 GCA_017882685.1 Propionibacteriaceae bacterium
AACCGAACAGCACCCAGAGCACACCGATGGTTCCCATCGAAATGAAGCTCATCATCATCATGTTCAGGACACCCTTGGCCCTGACCATGCCGCCGTAGAAGAACGCGAGACCGGGGGTCATGAGGAGCACCAGTGCGGCACTCGTGAGGACCCAGGCGGTGTCGCCTGCGCTGATTTCCAACATCATGCGAACACCTTGTCCGAGGGCTGTTACGTCCTGATGCAACCGGTGTTACGGACCGGTCACGCAGTGTTACAGGCTGATTGCGGGGCCAGTCGAACGTTGCGCACAAGGCGTCGGGGCACCAGGCGCGACGGTACGCACACTGAGCAGCGAAGGCGAATGCGGGAGCCCGCGCTGCCCACATTCTGAAGGTTGTGGCGACCGTCTTGGTTGTCGCCGCACTGGCGGGAGTTGCGCCGTTGAACGGCATCGCGGTCGGTTCGCTCGGTCCTGAAGAAACCTGTCGTTCAATGAGTGCCATCCCGATGCCGATGCCGCAATGTCCGCTGCGAGTCCACCTGCGGAGGGCGCCCTGGGGATGGGAGCTCCATAGGAGGATCACAGCTGCAATTGCTGGCGAAGGGGGTCGGCCGGGACTACGTTGGAGGCATGGCACCCAAGCCAGGAACCCAGCCGCAGGGCAGGGAGCCGGGCGGGTGCCTTCGCTATCTGTGCTAGCCCCGAAGGGGTTGGAACACCAAGAAGGAGGTACACATGGACGTCCTGGTGACTGGTCGACATTGCCAGATCCCCGATGAGTTCCGCGCGCGGGTGGAAGAGAAGATCGCTGCGATTGAGAAGCTCAAGGATCGGGTCATCCGTGTCGAGGTTCAGGTCTCCGTCGATGGCCACAAGCGAGAACCAGACCAGTCAACGCGGGTCGAGATCACGCTGCGCAGCAAGGGCCCGGTGGTGCGCGCCGAGGCGTCCGCAGACGATAAGGCGGTCGCTTTCGATCACGCCCTCGACCGCTTGAAGTCCCAGCTGCGGCGCGCCTCCGACCGCCGCAAGACCCACCGCGGGCTCCGCAGTAGCAGCGCAGAAGCAGAGGTCGCCGGCGTCGCCGTCGAGACCGAAGAGGTGCCTCCCGAGATCCGCAAGATCGCCGGGCTGGAGATCCAGGGCGACGGCCCGCTGGTCGTGCGTGAGAAGCACTTCGACGCCGTGCCCCTGACCCTGGCCCAGGCGCTGGACGAGATGGAGCTCGTCGGTCACGACTTCTTCCTCTACGTGGACGCCGAGTCCGGGGCCCCGAGCGCCGTCTACCGCCGCAAGGCCTACGACTACGGCGTCATCCACCTCGACATGGAGGTCGCACAGAAGGCAAGCGCCTGATCTTTCCACCCACCAACCAGCGCAAGGGGGACTCCTTCGAGGATCGGACGCCAGAAGCGTCCACCTTGCGTGGGTGAGGGGTCGTAGGCTGCCCGGACGATGACTGCACAGCTGACCAACGGCCAGGCGCGCCGGATCGCCCTTGCCGCGCAGGGACTGGGCCGACGCCCGTCGGGACCCGTCACGATGCGGCACGCCCAGGGCGTGCTCGACCGCGTTGCGCAGTTCCAGATCGACTCGGTCAACGTCGCGGTGCGGGCGCATTACATGCCGCTGTTCTCCCGCCTCGGCCCGTACGACCGGACGCTGCTCGACCGGGCAGCCAATGCGTCGCCGCGGCGGGTGTTCGAGTTCTGGGGACACGCGGCGTCCCTGATTGACGTGAACCTGCAGCCGGCCCTGCACTTCCGGATGGCCGAGCACGCCGACCATCCGTGGCACGGGATGCAGCGCATCCTCGCCGAACAGCCCGACCTGCCGTCGAAGGTGATGGGACAGATCGCAGAGCGCGGTCCGCTGACGGCCCGTGAGGTCGACCACGAGCAGGAGCGGACGCCGGGCGGCTGGTGGAACTGGTCGGAGGTGAAGTCCGCGCTGGAGTGGCTGTTCTACACCGGCGAGCTCACCAGCGCCGGGCGCAACTCCCAGTTCGAACGCCGTTACGACCTTCCCGAGCGGGTGCTGCCTGCCGCCGTTGCGGCGGCGCCGACGCCGACCCCTGCGGAGTCGCGGCTGCAACTGGTGCGACGGGCTGCGCAAGCCCTCGGGGTGGGCACCGAAACCTGTTTCGCCGACTATTTCCGGACGGATCGGACGGGTACAAGGGACGCGATCGCCACTCTGGTTGCGGCCGGCGAACTGGAGCCGGTCGGCGTCCGTGGCTGGAACCGTCCGACCTACCTGTGGCACGAGGCGGCGAGGCCGAGGAAGCTCATCGTCGACGCTTTGGTTTCCCCTTTCGACTCGCTGGTGTTCGAACGCCGCCGGCTGCTGGACCTGTTCGGCATCCACTACCGGATCGGTCTGTACACCCCGGTGGAGCGGCGGGTGCACGGCTACTACGTCTACCTGTTCGTTATGGACGCAACGATCGCAGCCCGGGTTGACCTCAAGGCTGACCGGGCGACCTCGACGCTGCAGGTGCAGGCCTCCTGGCTGGAGCCAGACGCCCCGGAGGCGGAGACCGCAGCCCGGCTGGCTGCGGAACTGCGCCGGATGGCCGGGTGGCTCGGCCTGGCTGATGTCATGGTGAAGCCAGTCGGTACGCTCAGCGGTTCCCTGGCACAGGGTCGCCCCTGAGAACCGATCTGCCGCTAGCGTCCCTGGTTGCGCGATTCAGGCGTGCACTACGGACTTGCCGGGGTACGGGCCTCCGTAGTCGTAGGAACATTGGGGGAGCATGACGGTCTCCTTCGCGGGGATGTTCCAGCAGTGGTCCGGCGCGGCGATTCGCTCCCAATTGGTATGGAACAGGACGTAGAAGTGGGAGCGAGCAGTTCTTGTACGTTCTGCCGTGCCACCCGCAGTTGATGTTCTGGTCAGCCATGGCGTCGCGGAACGTTGCCGGGGCCGCCGTGCTGGGCCCGATCGGTTACCGGGTGCCGTGGCGGGAGAGCCTTGCTGTCAGCGGAGCGGCCACCGTCCTCGGTGCACCGCTGGGTGGGCATGCGATCAACCTTGCCGCGATCAGCGCAGCCCTTTCGGCCTCACCGGACGCCGGGCGCGACCCGGCCGGACGCTGGCGGGCCGCCCCACCGGCGGCATCGCGGCGATCGTGCTGGGCGGCATCTCTGCGACGGTGACCGCGCTCGTCGTCACCGGACCCCAGGGACTTCTCGTCGCCGCATCGGGCATCAGCGTGGCAGGCATCGGCGCAGCCTTCTGGGCGCTGCCCGCCGGCCTGCTGGTCCGCTACGTCACCTTTCGGAAGGTGCCGGCTTCGGTCTAGTGACCGGTGCCGCCTTCACTCCCCGTGGTGTGACAACCCGCGCACCTCGAACCCGGCGGTCTTCTGGGGATCGGGATGGTCGTACTTTGTCGTCGTCGGGTGCACGTGCGTCGGGTCGAGCACCCGGGCGAGGAAGGTGCGGGTGCGCTCCTCCTTGGGATTGCGGATGACTTCCCCCGGCGGGCCCTCCTCGACGATCACGCCGCCGTCCATGAACATCACCCGGTCGGCCACCTCGCGGGCGAAGGCCATTTCGTGGGTGACAACCATCATCGTCATGCCACCGTCGGCCAGGTCGCGCATGACCGAGAGCACGTCGCCGACGAGTTCGGGGTCAAGTGCGGAGGTGGGCTCGTCGAAGAGCATCATCTCCGGGTCCATGCTCAGGGCACGCGCGATCGCCACCCGCTGCTGCTGGCCCCCGGACATCTGCGCAGGGTAGGAGTGGCCGCGATCGCCGAGGCCGACCTTCTCCAGGTTCTCCTGGGCGATCCGCTTCGCCTCTTCCGGGTCCTTCTTCAGCACCCGGACCTGTGCGATCGAGCAGTTCTGCAGCGCCGTCAAGTGCGGGAACAAGTTGAAGCTCTGGAACACCATGCCCATCTGGGTGCGCAGCCGGTCCACGTCGGCGTCGGGGTCGGTGATCTCCTCGTTCAGGATGAAGATCCGGCCCTTGGTGGGCTGTTCGAGCAGGTTCACGCAGCGCAGCAGCGTCGACTTGCCCGAGCCCGAAGGACCGATGATGCAGACCACCTCGCCACGGTGGATGGTGGTGGTGATGCCGGTGAGCACCTCAAGGTCGCCGAAGGACTTGTGCAGGTCGTAGATCTGGATCTCGTCCTCACGGTTGCCGGTGGGCATCACCTCGGAGACGGTCATCGTGTTGCCTTCCTCTGCTTGGTCTCCATGCGCCGTACCAGGTAGGTCAGCGGCAGGGTGATGACCAGGTAGCAGAGACCGGCAACCACCAGGGGTGTGATGTTCGCGAACGAGTTGGCCAGGTTGCGACCGAACTTGGTGAGTTCGTAGCCGGAAGCGAAGAGGCCGATCACGTAGACGAGGGAGGAGTCCTTTGTCAGCAGTACCAGCTCGTTGGTGAGCGGGGGAGTGACGATCCGGAACGCCTGCGGCAGGACGATCCGCTGCATCGACATGCCCGGGGACATGCCGAGCGAGCGGGCAGCTTCGATCTGCCCCTTCGGAACCGCCTGGATGCCCGCGCGGATGGTCTCCGACATGTACGCCGCCGAGACCATGCCGAGGGCGACCCAGACGGCGCCGTAGGGATCGAAAGGGAAGGAGAAGCCGGGGAACGCGACGCCCATCAGGCTGAACGCCAGTAGCACGATGATGGCCGGGATGCCACGGAAGAACTCGGTGTAGATCGTGGCGAGCCAGCGGTAGGGGCCGACCTGGGAGAGCTTCATCAGGGCCAGCACCGTGCCCAGCACGAGGCCGAGGATGAAGGCGCCGGTGGTGTAGATGATCGTATTGAGGAAGGCGGAGCCGAGTTCGGGGCCGATGGTCTGGACGATCAGGTCCGGGCGGAAGAACACCTGCTGCAGCTGGTGACCGTCAATGGTGAGCGCTGCGAGGACGACCGCCAGCACCAGCACCGCGTACTGGACGATCCGGAATCGCTGCGCCCGCTTTCGCGGCGAGAGCCTCTTCTTTCGCGGAGCAACTGTGGTGGTGCTGGATATGGCGCTCATGGTCTCCTCGCTGAAGTTGTCAGACGATACCCAAAGCGTGCCCGGCCCGGGAACCGGACCGGGCACGCCGTAGTCAGTAGTTCGGTGTCAGGGCTTGACGAGCAGCGCCTGGGTCGCGGCGAAGTAGCCCTCGGAGAACGGCGCGGCGGTGTTGCGCTGCGGGGTGATGGTGATCGCGGCTGCACCCAGGTCACACTTCTTGGCGGCGAAGACGGCGCCGGAGGTGATCTGGCCGAAGTCGATGTCGACGATCTTCTGGGTGACGCCCAGCTTCTTGGCGACCACGTCCACGAGGTCGACGTCGAAGCCGATGATCGTGGTGTTGTCGGTGTCGAGGAACTGGAAGGGCCGGTAGGCAAGGTGCGTGCACACGGTCAGCTTGGTGGGGTCGATCAGCATCGGCTTGGCTCCGGAGGCAGCCGGAGCAGAAGCTGCGGTGCCCTTGGGGGCGTCGGTACCGAACCACTTGTTGTAGATCGTGTTGTAGGTGCCGTCTGCCTTTGCCTCGGTCAGCGCTGCGTTGACCGCGTCGAGCAGGCCGGTGTTGGACTTCGCAACGTTGAAGCCGTATTCCTCACCGGTGTTGAACTCCTTGACGACCTTGGTCGTCGGGTTCTGCTTGGCGAAGTCGTACAGCACGCCATTGTCATTGATCGCAGCGTCGGCCGTGCCGGCAAGCACAGCGTTGACTGAGCCGGGCAGGTCGTCGAAGACCTTGATGTTGTAGCCGAACTCCGCCTTGTGGTCCTCGGCGTACTTCTGGCCGGTGGTGTCGGTCTGGACGGCGAGGGTCTTGCCCTTGAGGCCGGACAGGTCGGTGATCGCAGCAACAGACGACGACGCCGAAGCGGACGGCTGGGCGTAGTTGGCACAGCCGGACAACACCAGAGCGAGCGCGGCCGCGGCCGCAGCGAAGCTGATCAGTCGCTTCATTTGAGTCCTTTCGCAGTAACGATGGGGGGCATTCTGCCATTGCTTTGTTGCAAGTGTGCGTCGAATCCGCCGATCAAGACTCCCCCTGGAGGCCCCTTCGATGCCGTCGCGGTTCGCCCCAGCCAATAGGATGGGCGGGTGCGCCCGCTAGGGAAGCGCACTCAATCGACACAGGGAGTTTCGAAGCCGTGGGTCTACTGGACAAGATGTTGCACATGGGCGAAGGCCGCCAGCTGAAGAAGCTGAAGGTGGTGGCCGACCAGGTGAACCTGATCGAGCCCGACTTCGAGGCCATGAGCGACGAGGAGTTGCGTGGCCAGACTGCCGAGTTCACTTCTCGGCTGGAGAACGGCGAGTCGATCGATGCGATCATGCCCGAGGCGTTCGCTGCCGTCCGCGAGGCGACCAGGCGGGTGCTGGGCAAGCGCCATTTCGACGTCCAGATCCAGGGCGGCGCCGCCCTGCACTGGTGCAACATCGCCGAGATGAAGACCGGTGAGGGCAAGACCCTTGTCGCGGTGCTGCCGTCCTACCTGAACGCATTGAGCGGCAAGGGCGTCCACGTCGTCACGGTCAACGACTACCTGGCCAAGTTCCAGTCCGAGCAGATGGGCCGCATCCATCACTTCCTCGGCCTCAAGGTCGGCGCCATCCTTTCCGAGATGACCCCCGCTGAGCGCCGCGAGGCCTACGCATGCGACGTCACCTACGGCACGAACAACGAGTTCGGCTTCGACTACCTGCGCGACAACATGGCGCTCAGCCTCGACGACTGCGTGCAGCGCGGTCACCACTACGCGATCGTCGACGAGGTCGACTCGATCCTTGTGGACGAGGCGCGTACCCCGCTGATCATCTCCGGCCCGTCGGAGGACAACTCCGTGTGGTACCCGGAGTTCGCCAAGCTGGTCCGAACGCTGAAGCGCGACACCCACTACGAGGTGGACGAGAAGAAGCGGACGGTGTCCGTGCTCGAGCAGGGAATCTCCGTTGTCGAGGACCGCCTCGGCATCGAGAACCTGTACGAGTCGGCCAACACCCCACTCATCTCCTACCTGAACAACGCCATCAAGGCCAAGGAACTGTTCGCCCGCGACAAGGACTACGTGATCATCGACGGCGAGGTGTTGATCGTCGACGAGCACACCGGCCGCACCCTGGTCGGACGCCGCTACAACGAGGGCCTGCACCAGGCGCTGGAGGCGAAGGAGGGCGTGGAGATCAAGGACGAGTACCAGACCCTCGCCACCATCACCTTGCAGAACTACTTCCGCATGTACACCAAGCTCGCCGGCATGACCGGTACCGCGAAGACCGAGGAATCCGAGTTCCAGAAGATCTACGGCCTGGGCGTGCTGCCGATCGAGACCAACCAGCCGATGATCCGGATCGACCAGTCTGACCTGATCTACCGGACGGAAGACGCGAAGTTCGCCGCCATCGTCGAGGACATCACGCCGCGCCACGAGGCCGGCCAGCCGATCCTGATCGGCACCGCCAGCGTCGCCAAATCCGAGCTGCTGTCGCGCCTGCTGAAGACGGGCGGCGTGAAGCATGAGGTGCTGAATGCGAAGAACCACGCCCGTGAGGCAGCGATCGTCGCCCTCGCCGGACGCAAGGGCGCGGTGACCGTTTCCACCAACATGGCCGGCCGAGGCACCGACATCATCCTCGGCGGCAACCCCGAATTCCTCGCCGACGCGGTGATCCAGGGCAAGGGGATCGACCCCGTCGAGCATGTCGAGGAGTACGAGGCTGCCTGGCCGGAGACCATTCACGCGATCGAGCAGCAGGTCGCTGACGAGCACGACGAGGTGGTCGAGCTCGGCGGCCTGTACGTGATCGGCTCCGAGCGGCACGAGTCCCGACGCATCGACAATCAGCTGCGTGGCCGGTCCGGCCGCCAGGGCGACCCGGGCGAGAGCCGGTTCTACTTGTCGCTGGGCGACGACCTGATGCGGCTGTTCAAGAGCGACGTCATCGAATGGGTGCTGCAGACCCTGAAGGTGCCCGACGACGTCCCGATCGAGAACAACCGGGTCAGCAAGTCCGTGCAGCAGGCCCAGGAGCAGGTCGAGTCGCAGAACTTCGAGATGCGCAAGAACGTGCTGAAGTACGACGACGTGATGAACCGCCAGCGCCACGCGATCTACGGCGACCGCCGCCGCGTGCTGGAGGGCGCCGACGTCGAGCAGCAGCTGCGCGGCACGGTGGACACCGTCGTCGAGCAGTATGTGCGCAGCCTCACCGAAGGCTTCGTCGAGGACTGGGACTTCGAGGCGCTGTGGACGCAGCTGCGCACCATCTACCCGGTGAGCATCGACATCGCCGATTACGAAGGCCGTAACGACCTGACCGTGGAACAACTCGTCGAGGATTTCCATGGTGACGCACAGAAGGCGTATGACGCGCGCACCGAGTTGCTCGGTGAGGAGACCATGCGCGAGTTCGAGCGCCAGGTGCTGCTGACCGTCCTCGACCGCAAGTGGCGCGAGCACCTGTACGAGATGGACTACCTGCGCGAAGGCATTGGTTTGCGGGCCATGGCCCAGCGCGACCCGCTGGTGGAGTATCAGCGCGAGGGCGGCGACATGTTCAACGCCATGATGGAAGCCTTCATGGAAGAGGTCGTGGGCTACCTGTTCAATCTGGAGGTCCGCGTCGAGCAGGCGCCGCCGGTCGGCCTCGTCGCCGGGCCGAATGGGCAGGCGATAACCGCGGACGACCTCGTCTCCGCCGGCGCGGTCGCGTCCGCTGGACCGCAGCGCTCCACCATGGCGCCCGAGCCGGAGCTGACCAAGCGCCCGCAGCTGAAGGCCAAGGGGCTGGAGAGGAAGGCACCCCGTCCGATGGCCTACACGGCCCCGACGGAAACCGGAGAGGCAGCCCGCACAGGGGTCAGCAAGGACGACGACCCCTACGCCGGGGTGGGCCGCAACGCGCCCTGCCCGTGCGGCTCGGGCAAGAAGTTCAAGCAATGCCACGGGCGCATCGCCTGAGCTCACTGGGTTGACCTTGCCCGGACCGGGCTCGGTCGGGCTGGCCCCCGGCTCGAGTCGACCCGCAGGTGGGCCGCGCGCGCATGCGCACCCTTGCGCACAGACGCGTCAGGCAACGACTCGATATGTTCGGCCCCATCCTTGGCGCAAGGGCGAAGGCGGACCGCACAGCCTCTGGAGTTCAGGAGGGAGAGCTCGAGTGGGATGCTTCGTCAGCTACAGCCGAGCGGACGCCGGGGCGGCGCGAACGATCCGCCAGGACCTCCAGAACGCCGGTCAGGAGGTGTGGCTGGACCAGCAGCTTGGTGGGGGTGAGCAGTGGTGGCGCGCCATCCTGCAACAGATCCGCACCAGTCGCGTCTTCGTCTTCCTGATATCGGAAAGCTGGGCGCAGTCCAAGCCGTGCCAGGCGGAGTACGCGTACGCGAAAGCACTCGGGATTCCGCTGCTGCCGGTACAGGTTGGTGACCTCGCAAGCCTTCGGATCCTTCCCTTTGGGAATCTCCCGATGATCGACTACCGCCTCGCATCCAAGGACGCATTCATCGTTCTGCTGCAGTCCGTCGCCCGGCTCAGCGCGGTTGCCTGGACCGCTCCGGCGCCTCCGCCGCCGGAGCCGGACGTTCCCTATGAGTACCTGATGCGGCTCGGCGACCGCGCGGCCGCAGCGAGCCTGCCGCCGGATGCGCAGATCGACCTGCTCGACCAGATCCGCAGGGCGCTCGAGGTGGAGACCGACGAGCGCGCCCGGCAGGATCTGGTGGGGCTGCTGGCCACGCTGCGCGGCCGGAGTGACATCACCTTCCGCACGGCGACCGAGGCGGACAATCTCGTGGCAAGCCTGCGCGGCGGTGGCAGCCGCCCTCGCACCGGTACCGTTCAGGCGCCGCCGGACTCTGGTGGCGCCCCACCCTGGAACCAGGTCGGGACCGGTGCAGCTACGCCCCGCGTGTTCCTCACCGACGCCGCACAGCCCCTCCCCGGGCAGCCGACGCCCGTGGCTGGCCCAACGGGCCCCGGTCCGATCGGGCAGCCGACGCCGGCCGTCCGGGCGCCGGTGCTTTCGGTGATCGCCTTCATCCTGGGATCCATCGGACTCTTGTTCGTGCCGATCCTTTTCGGCGGCGGCGCAGTGGTGTGTGCCGTCGCCGGTATGTCGCGAAAGGAGAAGCCGGCCGCCGTCGCGCTCGACTTTTCGATCGTCGCAACCATCGCCGGGGTCATCTTTGGCGTCCTTGTGGGCATGTACGCCTCCGGCTGACTGTCTGTGCTCAGCTCGCCAACGGGTTGATCCAGCCGGCCTGGTGCACCACGCCCGGACGCAGGGCGATGGCGAGGTGGGTAGCCACCCACTGGCCCCGTCGCCAGCTGATCCGCAGCGCGGCAGCCCTGGATGCGGCGCCCTGCCGCAGGTGGGCGGAGACTTCGACCGCCTCGGTGTGGGGCGCCTGCACCCGGAGGGAACGCAGCTTCAGGTCGTGGCCGCTGCGGGCGCGTCGCAGGTGCTCGACGAGGCTGAGCAGCTCCGGCTCCACCCAGCGTTCCAGCTGCTCTGCCGACCGTTGACCGGACAGCACCTCGACGAGTGCTGCCATCAACGCAGCGGCCAACTGCCGGACCTCCGGCTCGACGGCGTCCCGCTCGGGGACGACGACCTCCGGCACCACCGTCCACGGCAAGGCCGGCTGGGTGTCACCTGCGAACCAGGCTGGCTCCAGCAGCGGGACCGCGGGCGGACGGGACGCCGGCGCTGGACGGCAGGTGGCGGTGGCTGGATCCATGGCTCCTCCTTGCAATGTTCACCGACGACAGCCTGCGAGTCAGTGCCGCGCGGAGGACAGGGCCGCAAGGAAATCTGTGGACAACTCAGGGGGAGAACAGCAGCAACAGGCCGCCGCAGGTGTAGGCGATCATCACCAGCAACAGGGGCAACTGCCCGGTGAGCCGTCGACGCGCGGGCAGTACCCGGAGCGCGAGCTCGTGGGCAACGAGGACGCCGATCACATGCCCGCCGACGATCGCTCCCAACTGGATGGCCGAGGTCACCTGCGGGACATCCAGCCAGAGCTGGTTGATCCCGAGTTCGGCGGTGCCGAAGGCGTTCCAACCGAGGCCCAGCGGGTCGGAGAGGTTGATCAGGGTCCGCTGACCCTCGAGGACCAGCAGGCTCAGGTAGTGCGCCACGGCGTAGCCGATGACGATTGGGATGATGCTTGCCGCCAGCAGGTTCAGGGGTCCATCGGGCCGCAACCGTCCGATGCCCCGGACGCCGAGGGCCAACGTGACCCCGATCAGCGCCACCATGACCGTCAGGCCAAGCGTTCCCCACAGCTCCCGTGGCAGGCCGGACGACTGGGTGGTCCGCACCCACCAGGAGGTGGCAGTGAACCCGTCGAAGGCAGTCCCGCCGAGCAGGGTGGCCACAACGGCCCAGGTGCCGGCAGGCGAACCGGACGTGCTGAGGTGGCGCAGCGGGTTCACCAGGTGCACAGCGCCGGCCACCCGCTGCCAGGGGCTCGCGCGGGACACCAGGACGGCGTAGGCCTGGAATGGGTCGGCCGCTGCGACCCACCGGGAACCGAAGAGCGCCGTGCCACCAACGACGCAGCCCACCCAGGCCAGCCACCAGCCCTGCAGAACCGCGAGCGTGTTGTTGTCGGGTTGCACGAGTTCCAGCCAGCTGAAGCCGAGAAGCCCGACGGCAGCCGGAAAGGTGCCCAGACGCCGCCAGGTCCTTTCGGACAGCGGTCGCAGGCCTTCCTTGGGTAACCCGAGCCGGTGCAGCAGCCGGGCCAGCCAACCCAGCGGGTTGGCCACCCGGAAGAGCGGGCCGAACAGGAGGGAGAGCGGCACCAGGCCCACCCACAGCCAGACGTAGGTGGAACCGAACACCGGATTGGTCACCCGATCGCGACCGAACCACAGCGCTGCCCCCACCCAGCTGAATGCGAACACCCCGAAGCCAGCAGCGCTCGCGCGGACCCAGCGGGCGTCGACGAACCGGGTCAGTTCCGGCAGCCGCCGTCCGGCGGCAACGCCGTTCCAGCGGGGTTCGCGCCACGCGAGGGCGAGCACGGCGAAGGAAACCAGCAGTACAAGGACAGCGCCGCCGACAGCGGCAGGCAGCGGCAGGGGCAGGTCCTGGCGCGACCCGAGGCCGTGCAGCGGGACCAGCAGGGGACTCACGACACGACGAGTTGGAGGATGGTGAGCGGCGGGTTGTGCGATTCGATCTCGAAGCGCCCCACCTGTTCGAGGGTGATGTCCTTCGTAACGCCGACGCCGGCCTTAACCGGAATCTCGACGTCGTAGCCGTGCACGTGCACCTCGTCGTCGCGGTCGGAGGTGATCTTGAGTCGAAGAATCGTGTCCTCCGCCAGTGCGAGCCGGTCACCGTTAGGACTGACCTTGCCGTCCTTCAGGGAGATCTCGATCACCTGCATCGTCATCGAAAGCCGTGGCAACGGAGTGTCGGCTGAGCTGGCTGCGGGGGAAGCCGCGGGTGAGCCAACGCTGCCGGTTGGGGCTGGAGGCCCGGAGGTGCAGCCGGCGAGCAGCAGCGCGACGGTCAGCACTACCAGGGACCTGAGCATTGCACGCCTCCTCTGTGACGATTCTGGCATGTGGCCAGGTCGTGTCGCCGTAGCCTAGCCGGGGTCGAGGGAAGGCTGCGGGTGTTCGGCAACTGGTTGTGGTTCTGGGTGGTGATCGCGCTCGGGGTACTGGTGGGTACCTTCTTCATCGTCCGGCGGCGGCGCTACGTCGGCCGAGTGCGTGCGCTGGGGTGGAAGCTGGAACCCAACCCGAGCCTCACGGAGATCGCCGACCTCAACGCACCCCCCTTCGGGCTCGGCCTGCACCGATCTGTTGACGAACTCGTCAGCGGCACCACTGCGGCGGGGCATGCGTTTCGCGTCTTCGAGTACGACTATTCCGGCGCCGGACGCGGCTACTCCGAGCGGATCACGTGCCTGCAGTTGCCATTCTTCTTGCCGGACGTCTTCGTCAGTGACGGCGATCGCGCCCGCACGGGCATCTCCCCGGCTGGTCTCCCGCTCGTGCAGGCCGAAGACGGGGCGCTACGGGCGATCGCCGCGGACGGCGCGCTGGCATCGCAGGTGCTCGCGCTCGTGAGCCCCCGCATCGCTGCCTTCGGCAAGCTGGTCGAACAGGTCGACCTCGGCATCGACGGCAACCAGCTGGTGGTGAGCCACGCTCCGAAGGACCCCGACGACCTGCAGGCCTTCCTCGCCGCCCTTGACCCGATCGCCTCGGCACTCTCAGACACCGCGCTCCGCGGCCATGAGTTGGCACCGGGATCGGCGGGACTCGGGTTCTACGGCCATCCGGACTGGCATTTCGCGTCCGCAGGAACGGAAGTGCTGGGCTACTACCCGGTGACCACCGGCGGGTACGGGCACGAGGTCACCGACCCGATCACGGGCCTTCGCGACGGCATCCGGATGGACGCGTTCATCCACGAGTGGAAGACCGATCGGATCGAGACCTACACCGACGCCGAGGGCCATTCCCACACCAGGACGGTCACCGACCACCATTCCGAGCCTGTCTGCGGCTTCCTGCTGCCTTTCGACCTGCCCGGGCTCTCGGTGAACGGCCGCCGGCTGGGTCACAAGGTTGCGTTCGAGAGCGAGGCGTTCAACCGCGCCTTCACTGTGCGCACCGAGGACCCCAAGTTCGCCTCCGACGTCATCCACCCGCGCACCATGGAATGGCTCCTCTCCACCGTGACCCGTGGCTGGACGGTTCAACAACGCGTGGTGGTGTTCGAGGTGGAGAAGCACGACCAGTTGCTGGTGGACGCGTGCGAGGCCACCCTGCGGGGCTGGCTGGGCAGGATCCCGAGGTTCGTCTGGGCGGGCCAGGGCC
>JADGPA010000164.1 GCA_017882685.1 Propionibacteriaceae bacterium
GCCCCGATCGTGATCGGCCGCGACCATCTGGACTCCGGGTCGGTGGCTTCCCCGTACCGCGAGACCGAGGCCATGGCCGACGGCTCTGACGCGATCGCAGACTGGCCGCTGCTCAATGCCCTGTTGAACACGGCGTCCGGGGCCACCTGGGTGTCCATCCACCACGGCGGCGGCGTCGGCATCGGACGGTCGATCCACGCAGGCCAGGTGATCGTCGCCGACGGCACGGAGCTGGCGGCCCAGAAGATCGCGCGGGTGCTGCTGAATGACCCCGGCACCGGGGTGATGCGGCACGTGGACGCCGGCTACGACCGGGCCCGCGACGTGGCCCGCGAGCGCGGCGTGCGCATCCCGATGCTGGACCGCTGACATGGGCGCCAACGAGCTGCTGGCCGAGCTTGCCGACATCGGCCGGACCTCCTCGGGCGGCTACTCCCGGCTGTCGTGGGACCCGGCAACGATGGAGCTGCGGGAGTGGTTCGCAGCGCAGGCTGTGGCTGCCGGGCTGGAGCTCACAGAGGACGGCAACGGCAACCAGGTCGCGTGGTGGGGCCAGGGCTCCGACGCCTTGCTGCTGGGTTCGCACCTCGACTCGGTGCCCGACGGCGGTCCCCTTGACGGGCCCTTGGGTGTGGCGTCCGCGTTGGCGGCGATCGGCCGGTTGAAGGCCGAGGGCTGGAAGCCGTCGCGTCCCATCGCCGTGGTGAACTTCACCGATGAGGAGGGCGCCCGCTTCGGGGTGGCCTGCCTGGGGTCGCGGCTGGCCACCGGTGCGATCGCCTCCGATCACGCGCTCGGCCTGACTGATGCTGCCGGCCACACCCTCGCCGAGGTGATGCGGGCTCGCGGACGGGATCCGCGTCTGGCGGGTCCATCAGAGTGGCTGGCCGCGGCGAAGTACTACGTCGAACTACACCTCGAGCAAGGGCGCTGGCTGGCTCCTCACGATGCTCCGGTCGGGGTGGCGTCAGCCATCTGGCCGCACGGCCGGTGGCGGCTGGACTTCTGCGGCCAGGGCAACCACGCCGGGGCCACCGCGATGGTCGACCGCTACGACCCGATGCTCACCTACGCTGCCACCGTCCTCGCTGCCCGCGAGCTTGCGCTCGACTTCGGGCAGCGTGCAACGATCGGCCGCGTGCAGGTGGAGCCGGGCAGCACGAACTCGATCCCTTCGCGGATCACGGCCTGGCTGGACGCCCGGGCCGAGTCCGAGCCCGGGCTGGATGCCCTCGTCGCCGGGATCGTGGAGCGTGCGGAGACCGCCGCGCGCGACGACGGCACCACTGTGGACGTCCGTGCCGAGTCGACAACGGGTGCCGTGGACTTCGACCCCCAGCTGCGCCACCGACTGGCCGCCCTGCTGGACGCGCCGGTCCTGCCGACCGGGGCTGGGCACGACGCGGGCATCCTCGCAGCGAAGCTGCCGACGGCGATGCTGTTCGTCCGCAACCCCACCGGCATCTCGCACGCGCCGCAAGAGTCGGCCTCGGCAGAGGACATCGACGCCGGGGTGGACGCGCTGGTGCAGGTGGTCAGGGAGTTGGCATGAACCCTTTGTCAGGCTCAGTGCGTTCATCAGGTTCAGGCACCGTGTTCCCTGCGTTCGCGAACTGTCACTCCCACGCGTTCCACCGGGTGTTGCGCGGCCGGAGTGATCGCGGGTCGACGTTCTGGAGCTGGCGGGACCGGATGTACCGGGTCGCAGAGGTGCTCGACCCCGACCTGTACCACCGGCTGGCCCGGGCGACCTACGCGGAGATGGCGCTGGCCGGCATCGGCGCCGTCGGCGAGTTCCACTACCTGCGCCACGCGCCCGGGGGCATTCCCTACGTCGACCGCCACGCCATGGCGGAGGCGGTGATCGCCGCTGCCTGGGAGGTGGGCCTGCGCATCTGCCTGCTGGACACCTGCTACCTGCGTGCAGGGTTCGTTGGGGAGGAACGCGCCGATGCGCAACGGAGGTTCACCCATCCCAACGCAGAAACCTGGGCGGTCGGGGTGGCCGACCTCGCCGCCCGATACGAGGGCAATCCCGCCGTCGTGATCGGGACAGCGATCCACTCCGTCCGGGCTGTCGACGAGGCGTCGCTGGCGACCGTGGCCACCGCCCTGCCCGAGGCGCCCCTTCACGTGCACGTCTCCGAGCAGCCGGCGGAGAACGCGGCCTGCCTCGCCGCCACCGGCCGCACCCCCGTCCAGCTGCTGGCCGATGCCGGGGTGTGGACGCCGCGGACGACAGCCGTGCACGCGACCCACCTGACCCCCGAAGACATCGCCACCCTCGGCGACGCCGGGGGCTTCGCCTGCTTCTGCCCCACAACGGAAGCCGAGCTCGCCGACGGGATCGGGCCGAGCGTCGCACTGCGGGAAGCCGGCGCGCGCCTCACCCTGGGTTCGGATTCGAATACCGTGATCGACATGTTCGCCGAGGCACGTGGGCTGGCAATGCACGAGCGGCTGGCCAGTGGCCTGCGCCAGGGCTGGTCGCCGGACCAGCTCTGGCAGGCCGCGACCACCCAGGGGGCGGCGTCGCTCGGTTTCGGCGGCCTCGGCGGCTTCGAGCTGGCGGATTCGGTGCGGACTGCTGGGGCCACAGAGCCGCTCTGGGCTGCGACCGCCGCCGAGGTCGTAGCACCGCCGGACCTCGACCCCGAGTGGGTGCGCGCAGAGCTGGCAGCGGTGATCGACGAGATCTGGAGCCGGCTGTGACGTCGCTTGCGATCGCCAAGATCGGCGAACTGGTCACCTGGGCAGACGACCGGCCCGTGCGGCACGATGCCGGGCTGGTGATCTCCGACGGCGCGGTGGCCTGGATCGGCGACACGGCCGACCTTCCAGCCGCCGACGAGGTGATCGACGCGGGTGGCCGGGCGGTGATTCCGGGCTTCGTCGATTCCCACACCCACCTGGTCTTCGCCGGCGACCGGGCTGAGGAGTTCACCGCCCGTATGGCCGGTCAGCACTACTCCGCCGGCGGTATCCGCACCACCGTCGCGGCCACCCGCGCTGCCGGGGAGGACGAGCTCACTCGGCTCGCCACCGCCAGGATGGCGGAGTTGCGCGCCCAGGGCACGACAACGGTCGAGATCAAGAGCGGCTACGGCCTGGACACCGACACCGAGGGGCTGCTGCTGCGGGTGGCCTCCCGACTGACCCCGGAGTCGACCTACCTCGGTGCGCACGTGGTGCCGGACGGGTGGACGGCCGAGGCGTACGTCGAACTGGTCACCGGCGAGATGCTGGACCGCTGCGCCCCGCACGCCCGCTGGATCGACGCCTTCTGCGAGGTGGGGGCGTTCGACGCCGACGCTGCGCGCACGGTGCTCACCGCAGGTATCGCTGCGGGGCTGCAGCCGCGCATCCATGCCAACCAACTGGGCCACGGTCCGGGCGTCCAGCTGGCCTGCGAACTGGGCGCGGCCGCTGCCGACCACTGCACCTACCTCAGCGACGCCGACGTGGCAGCGCTGGCCGACTCCGGCGTCGTCGCCGGCCTGCTACCTGGCGTCGAGTTCTCCACACGCCATCCGTATCCGGATGCGCGGCGCCTGCTGTCAGCGGGGGTCCGGATAGCGATCGCAACCGACTGCAACCCAGGCACGTCCTACACGTCCTCGATGCCGTTCTGTATCGCCCTCGCGGTGCGGGAGATGGCGATGACGCCGACCGAGGCGCTGCACGCCGCCACCGCCGGTGGGGCTGCGTCCCTGCGTCGCACCGACGTCGGCCACCTCGCCCTCGGAGCCCGCGCCGACCTCGTCATCCTTGACGCGCCCAGCCACGTCCACCTCGCCTACCGCCCCGGCGTCCCTCTCGTCCATCGGATCCTGACCGCCCCCCAGAGCCACAAGCTGTGAGTCAATCGCCGATGTCGGCGAAAAAGTCACAGCTTGTGGGGGGACGGGGTGTCGAGCGGGTCAGGCGTCGCGGACTCCGGGCTCCACGAACGGGGGCTTGACCACCTCGAAGGGCTCGAGGCGGTCGCGGACGACCACGTCGACTTCTGCGCCGACGGTCACCGTCCGGTCGAGCAGGGCGAGGGCCACGCCAACCGACAGGGTCGGGGAGAACGTGCCAGAGGTAATCGTGCCGACCTCGGCGCCATCCACCTGCACCGCCATGCCCGGACGCGGGATGCCGCGACCCTTCGCCTTCAGGCCTCGCAGCAGCCGTCCCGCCTTGGCCTGACGCTGCTCGCGGAGCGCCGTCGCACCCCAGAAGGTGTCCTTGTTCCAGCCGACAGCCCAGCCGAGGTTGGCCATTACCGGCGTGATCTCCCGGCTCAGGTCGTGTCCGTGCAGCGGGTAGCCCATCTCTGTGCGCAGCGTGTCGCGAGCGCCGAGACCGCACGGCAGGATGTCGTACTCGGCTCCGGCTGTCAGCACCGCGTCCCACACCGCAGCGCCGTCGGCGGCGGGCACCACCAGCTCGTAGCCCTTCTCGCCGGTATAGCCGGTGCGGCACACGATCAGATCGATGCCGCGCCAGGTCGCCTGGGTGAAGCTGAGGTACTCCATCGCGACGGGCAGGCCGAGGGCAGCGAGCACCTCGTCGGAGTTCGTGCCCTGTACGGCCAGCACGGCGTGGTCACGGTGCTCGTTGATCACCTGGACGCCGGCCGGAGCCGCGGCGGCCAGCAGTTCGCCCACGGTCGTGGTGTTCGAGGCGTTGGGGATGAGGAACACCTCGTCGGGAGCGATCAGGTAGCTGATCAGGTCGTCGACGACGCCGCCCTCGTCGTCGCACAGCAGCGTGTACTGCGCCTGGCCGGGAGCGATCCGGGTGAGGTCGTTGGTGATGCAGGTGTTGACGAAGTCCGCAGCACCCTCGCCGACGATCCGCAGCTTGCCGAGGTGGCTGACGTCGAAGATGCCCACGGCCGTCCGCACCGCGCGGTGTTCGGCGACGACGCCGGAGTACTGCAGCGGCATCAGCCAGCCACCGAACTCGGAGAACTTCGCGCCGAGGGCGACGTGGCGGTCGTGCAGCGGTGAGTGCAGCGTTGCTTCTTCTCTTCCGGACATCACAGCCTCCTGGCGTTCAGGGTAGTCACAGTGAACGACGCAGGACGCCGGCCAGGTCTGCGGTGGTCATCGGCACCGGGTTGCCCTTGGTGCTGGACGCCTTCGACGCCGCCTCGGCGAGCGGCTCGATGCCGTCCGCATCAAGGCCGAGGGCCGCCAGTCCTGGTACCCCCAGCTGGGAAGCGGTCTCGGCCCACCAGTCCAGGAAGGCCCTGGGATCGCGACGCCCGGTGAGCCGCTCCCCCACTTCTGCGTAGCGCGCCACTGCCACCGCGCCGGCTCCTGTGAGGTTGTGCTCGCTGACGGCCACCATCACTGCCGCCGTGATCGCGCCGTGCGGGGCGCCGAGGTAGCCACCCAGCGGACCGGCCAGCCCGTGCGCCGCCCCGAGCTTGCCGTTGGCCAGTGCCAACCCGGACAGGAGCGCGCACAGGCTGACGTCGCTGCGGGCCTCGACGTCATCAGGGTGGGTGTAGGCCCGGCGCAGGCCGGACGCGGCCCGCCGGATGCCTTCGCGGCAGAACCCGTCGACCAGCGGGTTGGCGAACGGCGAGACGAACGGCTCGATGCACTGCACCAGCGCGTCCAGCCCGGCGTGCGCCGTCACCGACGGCGGGCAGGCGATGGTCAGCTCGGGATCGACGAGTGCCACCGCCGGCAGCATGGACGCCGAGCGCAGGCTCACCTTCACCTTGTGCTCCGGCGAGGTGACCACCCCGTTTGCTGTCACCTCCGAGCCCGTGCCCGCCGTCGTCGGCACAGCCACCACGGGCAGCGAGCGCACCGACAACGGCCGACCCTCCCCGATCACCTCTGCGTAGTCGAGCGGGTCGCCGCCGTTGGTGGCCAGCGCTGCAACGATCTTCGCCGCGTCCAGCACCGCGCCGCCGCCGAGGCCGACGACGACGTCCGCGCCGTGCGCCCTCGCAGCGGAGGCTCCCGCACGGACAACGTCGAGGGTGGGCTCACCGCGGACGGCGAACGTGGCCGCTGCCGGCAGGGAGGAGATCAGCTCGGCATGCCGGGACGGGTCCGATCCGGTGCACACCAGCGGACGGGACCCCAGCTCCGCGACGGCTGCGGCGAGTTCGGTGCGGCGCCCGGCGCCGAAGGCGATCCGGCCGGCAGTAGCGAAGGTGAAGGAGGTCACGGGGCACTAGCCTAGGCTCGGTGAGCCGAAGTCGGCGCAAGGTTAGGAAGCGATCGTGATCATTAGCGGACAACCCACCATCACCCTGTCCCCCGCAGTGGGCAAGGACCCCGGCATTCTCGTCGTCGGCCTTGCCGAAACGTCGGAGGGCGACGTCCTGATCGGACTGCCCGACGACCTGGGGAAGAGCTTCACCAAGACCCTCGGCACCGACGTCGCCACCATCGCCCGGCAGTTGGGCGGATCGGCCAAGACCGGCAAGACCGTGGTGGTCGCCGGCCCGGCCGGCTGGCGCGTCGTCGTCGTGGGCGTTGGCCCCATCGATGTAACCCCCGAACAGGTCCGCCGCGCGGCCGGCGCAGCCGTCCGCCTCGTCGCGTCCCTGCCGGCAACCGCCCCGCACGCGGTGACGATCAGCCTTGAGACCGCCGAGCCGCAGGTGATCAAGGGCGCGGCAGAGGGCGCCCTGCTCGGCGCGTACACCTACCGCAAGGGTGCCGGCGCAGGTGTCGGCCAACTGGTGCTGGTGACCCAGAACAAGCGACTCGAGGCCCGCCAGGCGCTCGACCTCGCCGTGGCCACGTCCGCAGCCGTCGACCTGGCCCGGGAATGGGTGAACCTGCCCGGCAACGACCTGTTCCCCGAATCATTCGCTGAACTGGTGAAGCCGGTGGCGAAGAACGCCAAACTCGGCCTCGAGGTGTGGGACGACAAGGCGCTGGAGCGCGACGGCTTCGGCGGCATCCTCGCCGTCGGCGGCGGCTCGGACCGCAAGCCGCGCCTGGTGAAGCTGACCTACGCCCCGCGTGGCGCGAAGTTCCACCTCGCCCTGGTCGGCAAGGGCATCACCTTCGACGCCGGCGGCCTGAACCTGAAGCCCGGCGAGGGCATGTACACCATGAAGTGCGACATGGCGGGCGCGGCAGCAGTGATCGCTGCCACCGCGGCCATCGCAGAACTGGGCCTGCGGATCCGGGTGACCACCTTCGCGGCGTTGGCAGAGAACCTTCCCTCCGGCAGCGCCTACCGCCCCTCCGATGTACTCACCATGTACGGCGGCAAGACCGTCGAGAACGGCAACTCCGACGCCGAGGGCCGCCTGGTGATGGCCGACGCGCTGGTGAAGGCCTCGGAGGAGCAGCCGAGCCTCGTCATCGACGTCGCCACCCTCACCGGCGCCTGCATGGTCGCCCTCGGCGAGCGCGTCGCCGGGCTCATGTCCCGGGACGACGAGACCGCCGACCTGATCCTCGACGCGGCAGAGGCCGCCGGCGAGCAGTTCTGGCAGCTGCCGATCACCGAGGACGCCCCGCCGAAGCTGGAGTCGAAGGTTGCCGACCTGAAGTCCACCGGCGACAAGTACGGCGGCGCGCTGACGGCCGCGGCGTTCCTCTCCGAGTTCGTGCCCGAGGCGACCCCCTGGGCACACCTGGACATCGCCGGCCCATCGTTCAACTCCGGCGCCGCCTACGACTACACGCCCGCTGGCGGCACCGGTGTGGGCGTGCGGACCCTGGTGGCGCTCGCCCACGCCTTGGCCAACTGACCATGGACGCGGAGTTCGACCTGGTGGTCGTCGGCGCCGGCACGGCCGGCCTGCTGGCTGCCGTTGCCGCCCACCGGCTCGGTGAGCGGGTGCTGGTCGTCGACGCCGACCACCTCGCCGGCGGCAGCACCGCCGGAGCGGACGGACGCATCTGGCTGCCGGCCAACGACCTGATGACCAAGCTGGGCGTCACCGATTCGGCCGCCGCGGCTGCCGATTACCTGGAGGCGCTCCTCGGCCCCACGACGGCCGCATCAACAGCGGAACGACGCAGCGCCTTCGTCCGCACGGCCGGCAAGCTCGCCCGCTGGCTGACCCAGTCGAACGTCGCGCTCACCGCGATGAAGGGAGTTCCCGACCACCACAGCGACCTGCCCGGCGGCAAGCCTCAGGGCCGGGTGCTGCAGGCACAGCCCATGGACCGCCGGTTGCTCGGCGACTGGGCCAATTCGCTGCGTCCCGAATCGGGCGCGGAGACCAGCCGTCTCAGGAGGCTGCTGCCGGGACGCCGGAACACTGAAACCGCAGGCGAGGCCCTCGCCGGGCAACTGCTGCACCGCGCAACGGCCAACGGCGTCGAGGTCTGGCTGGACAGCCCGGTTGTCGGACTGCAGGGTGAGGGCGCTGTCACCGGCGTCGTCGTCCGCAGGGACGGGGCCGATGTCGCCGTCCCCGCCGGACGGGTGCTGCTGGCCAGCGGCGGTTTCGAGCGCAACCAGAGCCTTCGCGAGGAGTACCTGCCGCTGCCCACCGAGGCCGACTGGTCGGTGTCTGGCGCAACCAACACCGGCGACATGCTGAACCTCGCCGTCGCCCACGGCGCAGCAACCGCAGCCCTCGACGACGCCTGGTGGGCGCCGGTCATGCTCGCCGACGGGGAGGCGTATTCCCTCGACGGGATCCGCGGGAAGCCGCACAGCCTGATCGTCGATTCCGCTGGCGACCGCTTCTTCAACGAGGCCGCACCGGCCAACACCGCCGGCCGCGCGCTCTACGACCGCAGCCGAGGCGTGCGCGCTGTGCCGTCTTTCCTGATCATGGACAAGGTGCACCGGCGGAACGTCCCGCTGGGGCCGTGGGCTGCGAACAACACCCCGAAGGCTGCGATCGAGAACGGTGACATCGTCCGCGCAGGAAGCCTGAACGACCTGGCAGCAGCGTTGGGTGTTGACCGGGCCGGCCTGCTGGGCTCGGTGGTGCGGTTCAACGGTTTCGCGCGCAAGGGCAGTGACGCAGACTTCAAGCGCGGCGAGTCTGCGTGGGACACCGCGTCCGGTGAGGCCGGCAAGCGCCGCAACCCGAGCCTCGGCAAGGTGGAGAAGCCGCCGTTCTGGGCGGTCAAGGTCTATCCGGGCGACACCGGCACCAAGGGGGGATTGCTGATCGACGCGACCTCGCGGGTGCTGTCCGCAGACGGGACCGTGCTGCCGGGGCTGTACGCCTCCGGGGGCGCAGCGGCGTCGCTGTTCAAGGGTGCGAGCCCGGCCCCGGGCGCAGCGCTGGGAGCAGCGCTTGTCGAGGCCTTCCTTGCCGCCACCGATCAGCCGGAGCGCCGCCGCGAGTTGTAGTCGCGCATGCGCTGCGGGTAGCCGACAACACCTGCGTCATAGGCCGGCAGCCGGTGGGATGCGGCGAAGCGGCGCGCCCAGTCGACGCCGCTGACGCTCCGCCGGGTCCATTCGCCGTCGTGCGCGATCAGCAGGACGGTGGCCCTTGTCATGGTCGTCGGCTGCTCGATGAATGCCTCGACGCCCCGCCTCGTGGACACGAACTCATCGAGGTGAGCGATGGTCGCAGACTCCATGCCCGCGCCGCGCGCCGACCCGGCCTGCTTGCCGCGCTTTCTCGAGAACCAACCCACGGCGCCCATTATGGCCGCCGATTTCCGGGCTAGTCTGAACTCTGCACTGACAAGACAGCCGAAGGAGCCCGCGAGATGTCCACTCCCGTACCACTGCCAGCACTTGGGGAAAGCGTCACGGAAGGCACGATCTCCCGCTGGTTGAAGCAGGTGGGCGACCGGGTGGAGATGGACGAGCCCTTGGTGGAGGTCTCCACCGACAAGGTCGACACCGAGATCCCCGCACCGGTAGCCGGCGTGATCCTTGAGATCCTCGTGCCCGAGGACGGCGTGGCGCCGGTCGGTGCCGTGCTCGCCACGATCGGCGAACCGGGTGAGGCCGCAGGCGGCTCCGCACCTGCACCGGCTGCTGCACCCACCGCGGAATCGGCTCCCGCCGAGGCTGCACCGGCCGAGGCTGAGGAAGGGGCCGCAGAGCAGGCAGCCCCCGCGCCTGCGCCTGCACCGGCGCCCCAGACACCGGCAGCGGAGGACGTGCCCGCCCCGCAGGCGCCGAGCACGGAGAAGGAACCGGGAACCGAAGCTCCCGCCGCAGGTCAGGCCGGCACCACCGACGTGGTCCTGCCGCAGCTGGGCGAATCGGTCACCGAGGGCACCATCTCTCGCTGGCTGAAGAAGGTCGGCGACTCCGTCGAGGCCGACGAGCCGCTGGTGGAGGTTTCCACGGACAAGGTCGACACCGAACTCCCCTCCCCCGCAGCCGGCGTGGTCCTTGAGATCCGGGTCGCAGAGGACGCCACCGCCGCGGTCGGCTCAGTGGGAGCCGGCGCTGCCGAACCGCCGGCCTCGTTCTCCTCACCGATGGTGGCCAGCACTGCGCCGACGGGCGCGACGCCGTCCTCCTCGACCAGGATCTCGAGCAGCACGCCCGCTGCGGGGGAGGGGA